>CAZILI010000036.1:4932-15656 GCA_964539965.1 uncultured Burkholderiales bacterium
CCAAATCATGCGGGGTCAGCGGCATGTGAGCCATTACTCTCGATTCTTACCAAGCAGCAAGGCTCATTCGTCCGGTCCAATCCGTCTCTGTTTTGAGACATAGAGAAGCCAGGTAGATCAAGCGCTTAGAAAAACCCAGCCTTTTGGCTGTCGTTAATCAAAGACAAAGTGACTTGGAAATATGCCTGTAAGCTATTGATTATTAAATGAAGTAGACATGGTCTCATTCTTGCTCAATAAAAACGGTTTGGGAGGCAAGAATGACGCCGGAGAATTCAATCAAGCAAATTCGGGCGCTATTTGCGCTGCGTTATCAGGTCTACTGCGTCGAGCGAGGATTCCTGTCGCCGGAGGAATATCCCCAGCAGGAAGAGCGAGATGAGTTCGATCCCTGGTCGGTTCATTTCGCGGCGTTGGACGCCGACGGCGAAATAGCCGGAAGCGTACGACTTGTCCGCCCTGCGGGCGGCTATCGCCTCCCATTTCACGAGCACTGCCGCACCTTCTCGGGATGCGCGCCGTTGCCCTGCGGCGATGCCGGAGAGGTATCCCGGCTCGTGATGAGCAGACGCTACGCGCGTCGAGCCGAAGATGTCCTCTCCAGCATTGCCGAGTTGCGCCGCGGACCACCGTCGGTCGGCGGTCGAAGTATCTGCCGCAGTGCCGAGATCGTACTCAGCCTCTATAAGGCGATGCTTCAATACAGCAAGGCCGAGGGAGTCACCTACTGGTACGCCGCCATGGAGCGATCCTTGGTCCGGCTGCTGAACCGATACGGCATCCGCTTTCGTGCAGTTGGCCCAGAGGCCGACTACTTTGGACCCGTCGTGCCCCATTTGGCGAGTATCCACGAGCTGCTGGCTAACGTGAGGTCGTTCAGCGAAGAACTGTACGCATGGTTCGACGCGGACGACGAGCCGGGGGTCGGTGACGTTAGCATTGTCCGGCTGTCCATGCCGAAACCCGAACCCGGCGCGGGAGCCGTCCCGCAGCGTTGCCTCAGCTAGGGAGGGCGCCGAGCCGGCCGGTCAGCCAGGCTTCACGCCGGAGACCATCATCAGTGCGACCAGCAGGTAAGGGTCGTTCGCCAAGAATTCTGCAACCGAAGCACGCGCCGCATCGAGATCATCGGCGGAGAACACGCCTAGACTAACGAGTGGGGCGAGCGCGTCCGCGTCGTACTCATCGCGGAACGACTCGATTCCTGCCTCATCGCTGTGGGCGGTGATGATCTCTAGTCCGAGATCGGTAAAGCCTGCCCTTGCGAGAACTTTCCACAAGTCGCGTCCTATTCGCCGATTGCTCCCGCGGCTGGCGATGAAACGCTCGCGCTTATCACGCAACATCGGATAGGCTTCGGGCATGGGATCGATGACTCCCATAAGCTCCAGGTCAATGTCGGTGATAACTAGCCTTCCGCCCGGTTTGAGCAGTCGGCGAACCTCGGCGGCCGCGGTGTTCGGATCGGGTAGGTGCTGAAACACCAGCCGCGCGTACGCGAAGTCAAAGCTGTTGTCGGGCAGATTGGACGCGGTGACAGACGCGTTGATGTAGTGAAAACGGCTAAGACCTCGGGCACGAAGCAGACGCTCGGCGTCGGCTGTAAGGCTCTGGTCGATTTCTATCCCGGTCACTTGAGCGGTCGGAAGCGCCTCCAGCAGCGCCTCGGTGATGAACCCCGGACCGCTCCCGACCTCGAGCAGATGCATCCCGTCGCGCAAGCCGAACCAGCGGAGATTGCGCAATTCCTTCGGCCAAAACAGAAGGGCTTGGCTTCGAAGTCGCTGTATTTCCTTGGCACGGATGAATTCAGCATCATTCACGTCGTAGGCTTTATTCGATTCCATCCGCTCGATCCCTCGCGCTCGGCCTAGTTTTGAAAAGAATCAATCCCGACGGTAGTTTACAAGAGAATACGACGGTTCATGTCGGCGTTTTTTACAGCCGACCAGCGGATCGCAGGGCCGACCCTGGGGAGCTGATAACCCAATGAATTGTCTGTATTCTTCCGGGTCGGAGACGATATGGGCTTCGGTGCCGCAGTCTGATGCGTTTCGCTTCAACGCGTCACTTGTCGGTGTTTTTTACACTCAGGGGTCAAGTTTCCAGCCGCAATATGTAATATATTGATTAAAAAAATAAAAAACCACGGGCATGGCGATTGCTTTCGAAGGCATGGCAAGAGAAGTACCGAGAGAGTTTGGGAAGCGAGCCGAACTTTTCGAAATTCTGTTTCAGATTGAGGAGAAAGGAAAAACTAAGAATGAGATCAGCGAATATCTTCAAGAAGCTCGCGATTCTCGGCGTGTTCACTTTCGCGACTGGGATCGCAGGTCAGGCAAGTGCCGTTCCGTTTACCTACCAGTATTCGGGCGGTTGGGTCGAAGGATCCCAGAACGTAACCACCGGTGGCGTTAACAACGACATCGTGTTCTCCGATCCGACCAGCGCCCTGGCCCCCGCCGACACCTTCAGGACTATCCGGTGGCGTCGGAACCAGAATCCGCAGAGCCGTCTGAGCGCTACAAACGAAGGCGATCCAACTGCTGCCAGCTTACCGGACAATGGCAGCTGGGTGACGTTGACTACGCTCACGCACGAGAACAACATCATCCGCGCTCCCGCGATGAGCTTTAGCATCGACATCGCTGCGAATCTACGGATTTTCGACCAGGCGACGCAACAGCTGTTGTTCTTCGACGCCAGGACGATCGATTTTACCGAGACGTTGAACCGCCAAAGCGCAGCGCAATGCCCGGCTCCGAACCCGCTGGGTAGCCGCTGCGACGACTTCTTCACCTTTGCCGCAGGGTCACTTGATCCGATCACATTCACCGATTTGAACGGGGATGAGTGGCAAGTGAACTTTAGGCTGGCCAACTTCATCAACAGCTTCTTCGACGTGGCGAATTTCACGGTGTACACGCGTGAAGCCACCACCAGTTCGTTGGACCTGCAGATGAGCATCGAGCGGATTGATCAACCGGTTCCGGAGCCAGGGATCCTGCTGCTCATGGGCGCGGGCCTGATGGGGCTAGGCGTATTCCGCAAGCGCCTCGCAAGCTGAGTCAGAGCAAGTAGTAACAAGTAGTAAGAAGAGTCTATTCGCCCTGTCGGCATTGCGCCGGCAGGGCGATCGTGTTTCTGGATCTCAGAATTGAAAGTCGCGAGTGAACTCTTTGTACAGCGACGGACGCAATGCCTTTACGTTCGTCTCGATGTCGCTGATCTTCGCGATGTACGGCGTAACCGGCCCGTAGTAGTCGACTTCGGGCCCAATGGGCTCGAACGTAAAGCTATAACGCCACAGCAACCGCACCAGTGAGCGCTCCATAGCGGCTAGCCAATAGTCGATTCCTTGGCGCTTGCTTTCCTGATACATAATCTTATAGAGGCCGAGCACGATCTCCGGACGGCGGCGCCGCTGCAGGCCGCCGGGATCACGGTCCGAGAGCGCGTCCGGGGAGATGCCGTAGATGTCGTCGTCGACACGGCGGCGGTAAGTCTTGCTTACCGCTAGGCGGGATATTTCGGCCGTTCTAGGGGGCAGCGAGCTGAGATCGATGTTGCAATGCTGGGCGAGGGGAAAGGCCTTGGCTCCCTCGCGGACTAGGCGTATCGTGCCGATCAGCGGACCGTGTACCGACACGGCTCCGAAGTGCAGGGAGTTGCCGTCGAACTCGTCGCTTTCCAGCTCATCGTTGTAGTCGGCGGGATTCAAGAACCCGCGCTCCACGCAGTAGACCTGATAGCGCAAGCCGTAGCTGGCCTTCAGCCGCGATTCGTCGCCATCGATGGGCAGAAACTGGAAGCTTGCCCCGTGAGCCAACAATTCGTGCCTTGCCTGTTCCATTTGCTCCTCAACCCACCGTCGCGAGTCACTACCTCCCAACTATCCTCGAGGCCGCTTGGCGCGGGCGCTGCTAGAGCGGATAAACCGCCGACGGGCCTATCTACACAAATCGGCCGGCAAACGGAAACCATTAGCTTCGTATTATGCGTGTCAGTGTAGCACACGCGACTCGGAGTTCTCCGCTAAGTCATTGAAATCCTGGCCTAGCGGGTCGCGCTAACGATACGAATCAGGGTAGCCTAGTGAGGCGAGGGTTGTCGCTTCTTGCGCCTGCATGGCCCTGGCTTGTGGCGCGGATTCATGCTCATAGCCGAGCAGATGCAACAAGCCGTGCACGGTAAGGTGCGCGTAGTAGAGTATTGCCGGCCGCCCCCGCTCGCGCGCCTCCCGTGCTATCACCGGCGCGCAAAGGACGATATCACCGTGCACCGAGCGCGATGGGTCGTCGTGGTAGGCGAAGCTCAGTACGTTCGTCGCGTAGTCTCTGTTGCGAAACTGCTGATTAATGCGGCGCCCCTCCGGTTCGTCTACCAAGCGGATGGTGATTTCCGCAGGAACCGGAATCGTCCGGCGCACCCAACTGCGAAACTGTCGCCTATCGGGGACGCGCCGACGCCGGGTCGCGTACTGCACAGTCAAAGCGAGGGTACGAGGCTTAGACCGGCCGCCGGTCATTGTCCACCGCTGCGTCGATCGTAGGCGTTCACGATGGCTTGGATCAGGGGATGACGGACGACATCTTCCGACTGAAACAAGGTGAAAGCGATGCCGCGGATATTCTGCAACACATCTCGGGCATCGACGAGTCCGCTCTTCTGCCCTCGCGCGAGATCGATCTGCGTTACGTCGCCGGTAATCACCGCCTTCGTGCCGAAGCCGATTCGTGTCAAGAACATCTTCATTTGCTCGGGCGTGGTGTTCTGAGCTTCGTCCAATATGATGAAGGAGTGATTTAGCGTGCGCCCACGCATGTAGGCTAACGGCGCGATCTCTATCGCGCCGCGCTCGAATAGCTTGCCGACTTTGTCGAAGCCCATTAGATCGTACAAAGCGTCATACAGCGGTCGCAAATAGGGATCGACCTTTTGCGCCAAGTCGCCTGGCAAGAACCCCAACTTTTCACCGGCTTCGACCGCAGGCCGCACGAGCACGATGCGCTTCACAGCGTCGCGCTCCAGCGCGTCGACCGCGCAAGCAACGGCAAGGTAGGTCTTGCCCGTGCCCGCAGGACCCACCCCGAACGTGATGTCGTGCTGCTGGATGTGCTTGATGTATTCGATCTGGCGTGGTGTGCGGCCCCGCAAATCGCCACGCCGCGTAACGAGAACGGGTGTTTCTGCCTCCACCTCCGGGTCTCTCTTCCGAGCCTGCTTGGCTATCTCGACCAAACCCAGTTGAATGTCGTCCACGGTCAGGTGACGCGCCCCCTCGGCGTAGAAGCGCTGCAGGATCTCCGCCGCCATGTCGGCCTGGTCACCTTGCCCGTCGATACGAAAGCTCTCGCCACGACGAGAGATAGATACGTCTAGAGCCGTGGCGATTTGTCTCAGGTTTTCGTCCAACGCGCCGCACAAATTAGCGAGGCGTTGGTTATCCACCGGGGTCAAGCTGATCTCGATCGACTTCGACTTCAAGTGGCGGCGACGATTTCACCGCGCAACGAATGCGGCAACGCTGCGGTGATAGTGATGTCGACGTACTGGCCGATTAGGCGAGCGGTGCCGGGGAAGTTGACGACGCGGTTGTTCTCCGTGCGCCCGCATAGCTCGTTTGCGCCCTTTTTGGCCGGTCCCTCCACCAGTATGCGCTCGACTCGGCCGACCATGCCCGCGCTGATCGCACGGCTGTTCGCCTCCAGCAACGCCTGCAAGCGTTGTAGTCGTCCGAGCTTGGCTTCTCGGCTGGTGTCGTCCGAAAGATCCGCTGCCGGGGTTCCCGGCCGCGCGCTGTACACGAAACTGAAGCTGGCGTCGAACCCGACCTCTTCGACGAGTTGTAGCGTTGCTTCAAAGTCTTGTTCGGTTTCGCCAGGAAAGCCCACGATAAAATCGGAGGACACCGACACTCGCGGTCGAGCCTCGCGCAAACGGTGAATGATCGACTTGTACTCGAGTACCGTATAACCGCGCTTCATGGCTGCTAGGATGCGGTCGGATCCGGACTGAACCGGCAAGTGCACGTGGCTCACCAAATTCGGAATGCTGCGGTACGCATCGATCAGCCGTCGTGTGAACTCGCGCGGGTGTGAACTCGTGTAGCGTATGCGCTCGATACCGGGTATCTCGGCCACGTACTCCAGCAGCATGGCGAAGTCGGCGATGTCTCCTGTCGCGGTTTCTCCCCGGTAGGCGTTGACGTTTTGCCCGAGCAGGGTCACCTCTCGGACACCTTGCGCGGCGAGGTCGGCGGCTTCGGCAAGGACGTCTTCCAGCCTACGTGAGACTTCCTCTCCGCGGGTATAGGGCACCACGCAAAACGAGCAATACTTACTGCAGCCTTCCATGATGGACACGAAGGCGGTGACCCCCCTCGACCCGGTAGGCGGAAGATGATCGAATTTTTCCACTTCCGGAAACGTGATATCGACCTGGGGTTGGCCACTTTGCCTCCGCTGTGCGATCAGCCGCGGAAGTCGATGCAGAGTCTGCGGTCCGAACACGAGATCGACGAAGGGTGCACGCGCAACGATCGCCGCACCCTCTTGGCTGGCAACGCATCCCCCGACACCGATTAAGAGAGCGGGATTCGATTGTTTGAGGTGCCGCACGGTCCCCAAATCGCTGAAGACTTTCTCCTGCGCTTTCTCTCGAACGGAGCAAGTATTGAACAGAATCAAATCGGCCTGCTCTGGCGCCAGCGTCTGCTCGTAGCCTTCCGAGGCTGCCAGCACATCGGCGATCTTGCCCGAGTCGTACTCGTTCATTTGGCAGCCAAACGTCTTGATGAACACCTTCTTTTTCACGGGCGCGAAGTAAGGCTCCGATCCTCTTCGGGCAGCAAGAACCAGATTGTCCTCAACAGCCCGGTGGCCTCGATTTGGTAGGCGACCCTTCCCGTGTTCGGCATCTGCGGCGGCAAAACAAGAAAGTTCCGCTGATCGAACACCCGTAGACCCGGCGCCGCGCGATACACAGTGGCGCTTATCGTGATGAGAGGCAAGTCCACTTGCCGCAGGTCACCGACCTTGGTGTCCGCGGGAAACTCGCGAAAGCCAGACAGCAAGGCGACGCCGGTGAGCGCGAGCAGCACACGGCCAGTTGCCAGCAGCCGGTGACACCCCAAACCCCGAGACGACGGTGCGCTAGCTGACAAGAGGAGCGATGTTCTAAAGATGGTGGCGAATCAGGGACTCGAACCCCGGACACACGGATTATGATTCCGCTGCTCTAACCAGCTGAGCTAATTCGCCTTGCGTTTAAGGGAGCGAAATTATCCACTTGGGTGGCGAGTTTGTCAAACCAAGCGCCTGTTTCATTGATGTTTTCGGGCCAAACTCTGCAAGCGGCGAAGCGCCGCTTTCGGCTACTTTGGCCGGCTATTTCTGGTGCTGCGCTGAAGCGCTTGGCGCATGTACTCATTGGTAGCTCTGAACTCCTGCACAAGTCGATCGCAGGCTGCTTTGTCCGCCTCACACAGCGTCGCCATGGTTACATATACGTCGCCGCTCTCGCCGCGGGAGATGGTGCGCTTGACCACAGCCGGATAGGCCTTGTGCTCAGAAGGTACGAACGACCACTGGGTCAGTCCATCAGGCTCTCCGGCAACCGTCCAAACATCCGGCCCCTCGGTCTCGGTGACGTGCATGTTTGGATTGGCCTTGATCGCTGCAAGCGCCTCGGCCACGGTCTTGTACTCGATGGTAGGGCGGCCCGAAGGCGCGGGTGAGTCGCTCGCTTGGGCGTGGGCGGCCAACGGCACCGTCCCGAGGAACGCTACGACAAGGATATCGAGTTTCACTTCTTCCTCCGGTGACTTTGCAGGTCTGCGAATCCGCAATCTTAGCGGCACCGAGCGCATTCAGGGAAGTTGGACCTGTGCATCACCCAGGCACCAATCCGCACTTCTGCGGCCGATTCCTTCTCCATAGACAGTTGACAGGAATAGACTGGACAGTCTAGTCTACCGCGACATTCCGCAGAACGAGAACGAAGTTGCCGCAGCGTCGAGCAACCGCGCCGATTTCCAAGCAAAAGCAAGCACAGATCCTGACCGCCGCAGTGGAGGTGTTTTTTCAGCAAGGCTACCGAGCCAGCATGGATTCGGTGGCGGCGAAAGCCAAGGTCGCCAAACAGACCGTGTACAACCACTTCGGCAGCAAGGAGCGACTGTTCGAGGCGGTCGTGCGTCAGCTCGCCGGCAAAGTCGTGGTCACCATTAGCGATGTCGATGTCACCTTACGTTTGGGGTTGGTCAACTTCGGCAAGGCGCTGCGCGCGCGAGTCCTTTCTCCGCAAGCAATTCGCGTGTATCGGACATTGGTGGCGGAGGCGCCCCGCTTTCCGAAGCTCGCGCGCCTGATCTACTCAACCGGCCCCGAGTCGGCGCAGGCCGCTCTGCGCGATTTTCTCGCGATCCATATGACCCGCGGCACTTTGCGGCGCGGCGATCCGGATTTTGCCGCGCAGATGCTGATGAACATGCTGGTCGGCTACGAGCGAGCGCGCCTGCTGTACGGGGTCGGCGCCGCTGTTACGCGCGCCAACGAACAGCGGCGCGTCGAGCAAATCGTTGGATGCTTCCTGCGCGCGTTCGCGCCGGCTGCGGGGAAAACTACTACACAATCTGCCAATGTGGGGGAGAAATCACATGCGTCAATACATTGAAGGCATCCAACGCTACCGCTGGATTGTCATCCTGTTGGTGCTGGCGGCGACACTGTTTTTTCAGTGGAAGGGCCAGGCGCTGACCGTTATCATCGATCCGAACAGCATCGTGCCGCGATCTCATCCCTTTGTCGCGACAACACTCAAGGTGGAAGAGGTATTCGGGTCGCGCTACGTGGCGGTGATCGGCATCACACCCAAGAGCGGTGACGTATTTCAACCCAAGGTTCTCGAGAAAGTGCAGCGCATCACGCAGAAATTGCGCGAGACGCCGCGCATCGTCAAGACCAACCTACTATCGGTCGCGGCGCGGCGTGCCAAGGATATCCGCGGCAACGACGAGGGCATGGAAGTCAAGCAGATGATGGCGGAAGTGCCGACCACGCCGGAGGGAATGGCGGCGCTGAAAGACGCCTTGATGCGCAATACCGCCTACCTCAATTCGGCCGTGTCGAACGATTGGAAGACCGTCACCGTATTGGCCGAAGTACGCGATGCGAAGCTCGAAGAGAAGAAGAAAGGCATGGGCGGTTTCGGGTTTGTTGCCGAGAAGATCAACGAGATCGCCGCCGCGGAACGGGATGAGACGGTCGACATCGCGGTGACCGGTTACCCGGCGTTCCTCGGAATGATCGAGCAAGTATCCAAGCGCATGAAGTGGCTGCTGTACGCCGCGATCATCATTATCGGCATCATCCACTACGAAGCGTTCCGCACCCTGCAAGGGCTGATCTTGCCATTGATTACACCGCTGGCCGCGGTGGAATGGGGCAAGGGCCTGATGGGGTTGGCGGATGTGCCGCTCGACATCTTCAACATGTCAACACCAATCTTGATCTTGGCGGTTGGAGCGGGCCACGCCGTTCAGATGTTGAAGCGCTACTACGAGGAATACCACCACCTGAATCCGAATCCCGAGCCGTCATCCGGGTTGCCGCGCCTGGTGCACGGGGAGGGAGCCAATAAGATCGCCTGGCTGTTGATCGCGATCCTATTTGCCCTGCCGTGGGCCGCTTGGGCGTTCGAGATTCCAGGCTTGCACCCATTCCTCAAGGGGCTGGTGGCGCCCGTGAACGCTATCCTGCCTGCGATCGATCCGCGACTGGCCGACCTGCTCTGGATGTATGCGAGAGTCGGGCTCGCCACACTGCCCTGGGCCTATTGCTACTGGTATCGCCCGCTCAAGACCACCAGCGCACGCGCCTCGCAGGCGAGCCAGCGGGCGGTCGTGGAGTCGGTTGCCAAGATCGGGCCGGTCATGATCACCGCCGCTGTCGTGGCGGCGTGTGGGTTCTTCTCGCTGTACATCTTTGACATCATCTCCATCAAGGTATTCGGCGTTTTCTCCGGCGTCGGCATTCTCAGCATTCTGGTCGTCGAGTTGACCTTGATCCCGGCGCTGCGCACGGTGTTGCCGCCGCCCGCCGAGAAAGAAGCTCGCATGGAGAAGGAAGAGCGGCTGTGGGATCGACTCACGGACTTTTATGCCAATACCATTTTGGGACCCAATCGCAATCGGGTGTTTCTCGTCGCGGGCATTGCGGTGATCGCCGCGGTGCTCGGTATCGGCCGCTTGCAGGTCGAAAGTTCGCTCAAGAAATACTTCGATCCCAACTTACCGCTGATGCAAGCCGACGCCAAATTGAACGAGCGCATGGCGGGTACCAATAACATCTACATCCTGGTGGAGGGCGATCAGAAGGACGCGATCAAGGATCCGGCGGTGTTGAAGGCGATGGACGAGCTACAGACCTTCATCAGCCAGCAGCCGCACATCGGCAAGGTCATGTCGATCGCAGAATTCATCAAGCGCATGAACCAGTCGATGAACAGCGACAACCCGGCCTACTTCAAAATCCCGGACAAAAAGGAAACCATCGCCGAGTACCTGTTGCTGTATTCCATGTCGGGCGAGCCCGGCGATTTCGACCCGTACGTCGACTACGACTATCAACTCGCCAACATGGTGGTGTTCAGCCACAGCGACAGCACCTTGGAGATGCGCAAGCTGTGGGACAAGATCAAGGCATTCTCGGAGCAAAAGTTTC
>CAZILI010000037.1:0-15648 GCA_964539965.1 uncultured Burkholderiales bacterium
GCGCGGCGGCTTGAATCCGAAGATGTTCAACTCCTTCTTGGACGGCTCGAAGCCTGCCATCGAGAGCACGGCCGTGGCCAATGCGACAGGGCTCGCCGTGCCGGAGGATGGGCTGGCGTATCCGCCCGCGAGCGTAGACGACATTCCGTTCGTGATGCGCCCGAAAAGCGAGGGAGGACACTTGGAGCGCAAGGGAATGGTGGAAGTCATCTCCTCATTGGAGGCCGACGGCCGCGCGATTCCGTATGAGATTCGCATGGGCGTGTGGGTGTGTTTCGAGGGCGAGACGGAATACATCCGCCGCTGTTTCGAAGAGTACAAGGTGCGCACCGATCCGACCGGACGCTACGCGTGCCTGTACAAGCGATGGCATCTGATCGGATTGGAGGTGGGCGTGTCGGTGGCCGCCGTGGGGTTGCGGCAGGAGGCGACCGGCGCGGCGACTTGCTTCAACTCCGACGTCGTCGCCACCGCCAAGCGCGACCTCGCCGCGGGCGAGATGTTGGACGGGGAGGGCGGCTACACCGTTTGGGGCAAGCTGTTTCCCGCGGAGAAGTCGCTGCGGGTCGGTGGTCTGCCGCTCGGGCTCGCGCACAACGTGAAGCTCGTGCGCCCGGTCAAGAAAGGGCAAAGCCTGACTTGGGCCGATGTCGCAATCGACACGGAGCTTGCGGCATACCGCGTGCGACGTGAAATGGAGTCGATGTTCGCGCCGAAGGCGGTGAGGGCCGCCTAGGATTTGCCACCCAAGGGCAGTAACTCAACTCGGCGTCACCATCCGCAGTCGCGGAAAGTATTCACGATAGCGCGCCGGATCACGCGTCAACAGAGTGTGGCCTTCCAGCGAGGCGTGTGCGCCGATGTAGAAATCCGGCAGCGGCGAGCGCTTGGCGCCGCCGCGCTTGCGGTACATCTTGAAGGCTTGCGCGGCCGCGAATGCGGCGTGCCAGGGTAGGGGTTCGCGCGCAGGGCCGTACTCGGCCAGCACCGCATTCAACGTTTCGATGCTAGTGAAGTTGGTCGCGATCTCGGCGTAGATGACGGGGTTGATGACCGCGCGGCGCTCGTCAATCAAAGGCGCGAGTTGCTTGGCGGACCACTCGAACCACTTCGGGTCGCGCTCGAAGATATCGATCCAGATGTTGCTGTCGACCATGACCAGCGCTCGCGCGAGGTAGGGCGCGCCCGGCTCGCCGACCCTCGAAGCGCGTGCGCGCGCCGGCATCAGTCTTCGTCGCGCAAGAACGCCATGATTCTGTCGGTACTCCAGCCGCGGAACATCGGCTCGTTCGCGCTGCCTGCGGTCTTTTCGATCGCCGCCCAGCCGCGCGACTTCGTCGGCCGAATGGGCTTGAGCACGACTTCGCCGTTACGCAGTTCGAAGGTGACTTCGGTGTTGGGCAGCAGGCCGGCTTTTTCGCGAATCGCCTGCGGGATAGTGACTTGTCCTTTGCTGGTGATGCGCATAGTCCGAATAGTAATACTATTACAAGGTAATAATCTTACCACTGCCCCACGCGCAAGCGCAACCGCCAATCGCACGCCGCCGCCAACCCGCTAGAGGTCGAAACTAACACCCTGCGCGAGCGGCAGATCTCGCCCGTAGTTGACCGTATTGGTGACCCGGCGCATGTAGGCCTTCCACGCGTCCGAACCGCTCTCGCGCCCGCCGCCGGTGTCCTTCTCGCCGCCGAACGCACCGCCGATCTCGGCGCCGCTGGTGCCGATGTTGACGTTGGCGATGCCGCAGTCGCTGCCGGCCGGGCCCAGAAAGAACTCCGCTTCGCGCACATCGTTGGTAAAGATGGCGCTGCTCAAGCCTTGCGGCACACCGTTGTGGAGGGCGATGGCGTCCTCTAGGGTGCGATACGGCAAGACATAGAGAATCGGTGCGAAGGTTTCTTGCTGCAAGATGGGCGCGTCCGGGGCAACGCCGACGAGCGCCGGCCGAGCGTAGTAGCCGCCCGCCGGCACGCCTTCGCCCACTCGCTCGCCGCCGCAGATCACGCGTCCGCCGGCATTACGCGCAGCGTCCAAGGCGCGCTGCATGGCGAGGAACGCGGCTTCGTCGATCAGTGGACCGACCAGCACCCCGGGCGAACGCGGATCGCCGACCGGCAGTTTGGCCACGACGCGCGCCAAGCGTTCGGTGAGTTCTTCGCGCAAAGACTCGTGCACGATCAAGCGCCGCAGGGTCGTGCAGCGTTGCCCGGCGGTGCCGAATGCGGCAAACGTAATCGCGCGCAGCGCCAAGTCGCGATCCGCCGAAGGCGTGAGGATCATAGCGTTATTGCCGCCCAGCTCGAGTAGCGCGCGCCCGAGCCGGCTCGCGACGGTCTGCGCTACCGCCCGCCCCATGCGTACCGATCCGGTGGCGCTCACCAGCGGCAGCCACGCGTCGCCGGCGAGCGGCTCGCCTACGCTAGGCCCGTCGCCGACCAGCACGCTGCTGACCGCGCGCGGCACGTCCAAATCGGGCGAGGCGTCGATGACCTCTTGCACGATGCGCTGCGTGGCGATCGCGGTAAGAGGCGTCTTCTCGCTCGGCTTCCAAACGACGCTGTCGCCGCACACGAACGCCAGCATCGCGTTCCACGCCCACACCGCGACCGGAAAATTGAACGCCGTTATGACGCCGACCGCGCCGAGCGGATGCCACTGCTCCATCATGCGGTGACTGGGCCGCTCGCTGGCGATGGTGAGCCCGTGCAATTGGCGCGACAAGCCGACCGCGAAATCGCAGATGTCGATCATCTCCTGCACTTCGCCTTCGGCCTCCGACACGATCTTGCCTGCTTCGAGGGTAACGAGCCGCGCCAACTCGCGTTTGCGCTCGCGCAAGTGGTTGCCCACGCGTCGCACGAATTCGCCGCGCAGCGGCGCCGGCCGCAAGCGCCAGAGCAGAAACGCTTGGTGCGCCGCCGCCACCGCGGCGGCGACATCGCCCGCCTCGGCCTGCGCGACCTCGCCGAGCTGGGCGCCGTCGATCGGCGAGCGACAGCGCAGCCGCGCGCCGCGGGTAGTCCGTGCCTGTTCCCCGATGAGGGCGCCGGACTCGTGCAGCGACAGTCGCAAAGATTGCAGCAACTCGTCAGTGGTCATGATTGCTCTCCGTGGGATTGGACAGCTAACCTTCCTTGGGCACCGCCGGCGCGCTGATTCGCTCCGCGTGCGAGGCGCCCGGCCGCGCGCCGGCGTGTGTCACGTCGTAGCACACGCCGAATCGATTGGCGAGAAAGTCGCTCAAGCGCACTTGTTCCTGCTGCACGAAGCCGCGCGGCGGCAAGCGCCCTTCGCGATGCAGATCCAAAACCGCGCACAAACTCGCGGCGGTGGTGATTTGAATCGCGCTGCAGTTCTGGCCGAGGAACTCGCCGGCGTACACCTTGCGTGCGTCGGTGACTTGCGCCAATCGCCCGTCGCGCATGCCGGTCACGGTGCAAAAGATCAGCACCACGTCTTGCGGCGTCATCGGAATGGCGTTCTCCAACACGTCCTTCAGGATCTCGCGCCGGTAGTTCAGCCGCAGCTCGTTCATGAGAAACGCGATCAAGTCGCGGTGGCCGCGATAGCGTATGGTCTTGTAGTTGAGCTGCCGGCAACGCCCTTGATAAGTCTCGGCCAGGGTACCCACGCCCCCCGAGGTGTTGAACGCTTCGTAGTCGATGCCGTCGAGCGAGAAGTGCTCCAACCCCTCGAGCGGCAGCACGTTGATCAGCCTGCCCTCGTGGATCGCTTCGCACGGATTGCCGTACTCGTTGATGAGCCCGTCGGTGCTCCAGGTGAGGTTGTACTTCATCTCGTTGGTCGGGAACACCGGCAGCGCGCCCACGCGCAAGCGCACCTCGTCCAGGCTTTCGAATTGCTCGGCGAGCGCATTGGCGGCGATCGAGACGAAACCGGGCGCCAATCCGCACTGCGGCATGAAAATCTGACCCTGCGCCGCGCGCTCGGCGATCGCGCGCACGGCTTTCGTGGTCTGCACGTCTTCGGTCAGGTCGAAGTAGCTCAAGCCGTGGTCGGCCGCCATGCGAGCGACCACGGGATTGGAGGTGAAGCTAAGCGCCGATAGCACGGCGCGCCGGCCGGTCATGGCGCGCGAGAGTTTGTCGTCTTGATCGCTAGCGAGCCGCACGGTCGTGACGCCCGCGACGTGCGCTAGGCGATCGAGCGCCGCTTGATCGGAGTCGCCGACCAGCACGTCGTAGTCGCCGCTTTCGGCAAGAAAATGCGCTACCGCATAGCCGATCTTGCCAGCGCCGAGCAACAGCACGGGATACATGCGCCAACCTCCTCCCGGTCGGGACGGGGTTTACATTTTACCTCTACGCTTGCCGGGGCCGGTCGGGCTGCCGGGATTGAGCGCTACAGCCGGGCGACGGGCGGCCCGCGCCGCACTCGTTGTCGGCAAGCCGGTATGCTGTGTGCGGAAAGGCCGCGTGCTCGCCGGCGGGCGCAGTCTCGCACTCCCGCTTGCCGTGGGCTGCAGCGCGGGCACTAGCTGGCGCTTGCCGGTCCCGATCAAATCCGCGCGTCCCATGCGCTTGAGCGCTTCGCGCAACAGCGGCCAGTTGTCCGGATCGTGGTAGCGCAAGAATGCCTTGTGCAGGCGACGCTGGCGGATGCCTTTGGGAACGATGACCGATTCGCTGTCGCGCGTCACCTTGCGTAGCGGGTTCTTGCCGCTGTGATACATGGCGGTGGCGCTCGCCATCGGCGAAGGCAAGAACGCCTGCACCTGATCGGCGCGAAAGCCGTTTGCCTTCAACCACAGCGCCAGCTCCAGCATGTCGCGATCGGTGGTGCCGGGGTGCGCGGCGATGAAGTACGGAATCAGGTACTGCTCCTTGCCGGCTTGCTTCGAATACTTGTCGAACAGTTCCTTGAACCGGTAGTAGGTGCCGACGCCGGGCTTCATCATTTTTGACAGCGGGCCTTCGCTGATCGCCTCGGGCGCGATCTTCAGATAGCCGCCGGTGTGGTGTTGTGCGAGTTCCTTGACGTACTCGGGCGACTCGATCGCCAAGTCGTAGCGCACGCCCGAGGCGATCAGCACTTTCTTGATGCCCGGCAAGGCGCGCGCGCGGCGATACAGCTTGACGAGCGGTGCATGGTCGGTGTCGAGATTCGTGCAGATGCCGGGATACACGCAGGAAGGGCGTCGGCACGCCGCTTCGATCGCCTTGCTCTTGCAGGCGAGCCGATACATATTCGCGGTGGGCCCTCCCAGGTCGGAAACGACGCCGGTAAAGCCCGGCACGCTGTCGCGTATGGTTTCGATTTCGCGAATCACCGAGTCCTCCGAGCGGCTTTGAATAATGCGGCCCTCGTGCTCGGTGATCGAGCAAAACGTGCAGCCGCCGAAACAGCCGCGCTGGATCGCGATCGAAAAGCGGATCATTTCGTAGGCCGGAATCTTCGCCTCGGCATAGCTCGGATGCGGCAGACGCCGATACGGCAGCTCGTACAACGCGTCCATCTCCTTGGTCGTGAGCGGAATCGGCGGCGGGGTGAGCCAGACATCCTTGTCGCCGTGGCGCTGCACCAAGGCGCGCGCGTTGCCGGGATTGGATTCGACATGCACGATGCGCGAGGCGTGCGCGTACAGCACCGGATCGTCGGCGACCTGCTCGTAGGCCGGCATGCGGATCACGCTACGCGCGCGATCGGCGTTTCTCACTTGGCGTACGAACTTAACCACGGCGTGAGCCGGCAGCGCGGATGGGCTCGCCGCGGCTTGGCGCTCGGGTTCGCTGGCGTACGGATCGGTCGGCGGGGCGAGCGGGCCCGGGGCATCCAACTCGGTGGAGTCGATCTCGATCCAATCGGAAGGAAACGCCGCTCGCACGAACGCGGTGCCGCGGATGTCGGTGAGATTGTCGATCGGCTCCGCCGCCGCCAGCCGATGCGCGATCTCGCAAATCGCGCGCTCGGCATTGCCGTACACCAGCAGATCGGCCTTGGCGTCGAGCAGGATCGAGCGGCGGACCTTCTCCGACCAGTAGTCAAAGTGCGCCACGCGCCGAAGGCTCGCTTCGATGCCGCCGATCACGATAGGCACCTCCGAGTAGGCTTCTCGCGCGCGCTGCGCGTACACGATCACCGAGCGGTCCGGGCGCTTTCCCGCCACACCGCCTGGTGTGTAGGCGTCGTCGGAGCGAATGCGTCGGTCGGCGGTATAGCGGTTGACCATCGAGTCCATGTTGCCGGCCGTGATGCCGAAGAACAGATTGGGGCGGCCGAGCGCCTTGAAGGGCTCGCCTGAGCGCCAATCAGGCTGGGCGAGGATCCCCACACGGAAGCCTTGCGCCTCCAGCAGCCGTCCGATGACGGCCATGCCGAAGCTCGGATGATCGACGTAGGCGTCACCGGTCACGATGACGATATCGCAGCTATCCCAGCCGAGCGCCACCATCTCCTCGGGCGTCGTCGGCAAGAAGTCGGCGCGGCCGAAACGCGCCGCCCAGTGGCGGCGATACGAGAAGATGTCCTTGGCGGCTTGCATGGCGCTCATTGTACGCGGCCGACCTCCTCGACCCCGAGTGCGCCGCGGCGTCAATTGGCGCGCGGCCGTCGCCGGCCGCATAATCCGCGTTTTCTCACGATGGAGCGAAGCGATGAAATCTGTCAGCTTGGGTCTGACCATCTTGCTGGCTGTAACCGGCGCGGCGGTCGGCGGCGAGGGCGCGCTTAACGACGGTGAGATCACCGGCATGGTCAAGGGCAAGCGCCTGTCGGCGGTCGGTCCAGGGGCGGCTGCCTACCGGCTCACGTTCAAAGAGGACGGTACGCTTGCCGGCAATGAAGGCCACAGCGCAGACACCGGCAAATGGTGGGTCGATGCCGGCAAGCTGTGTATCAAATGGAACACTTGGAAGTACGACGGCTGCGGCAAGCTGGTAAAGGCGGGCAGCGAAGTGAAGCTCATGTACCCGGCCGAAGACGAGAAAACCTACCTAACCTTCAACTGATATCGAGGGGTATACCTCCAAAGCCCGCTTCTGCACTAGGCTCTGAGCTGATAACCCGGATAGGTATAGGGAAAGCTGGCCGGCGAGCATCTGCGGCCAGCGCTGTTTGGAGGGCGGCGCGAATTCTCGTTCGGCGACCACCGCGTAGCAAGAGGTAGCGCCCGAGCGCGTCGGCTGCACCGGCGAGCAGATCGCCACCGTCAGGCGCGCCTCGCCCGTACTGGCCCGTAGACGCCGGTCGGACTTCGCCAGGTGGCCGGCCTCGAGCACGCGGTAGCGATGCAACGCGCGCGCTCGCGTTTCGACCAGCAGCTCGTCGCCCGGGCGCAGTTGACGCAAGAAGCGGAACTGCGGCTCGCTCGCGCCGAACACGACGCTGTTGCCGGCGCCCCCGGGCAAGGCCGCTCCGGGCAGGAGGACCGCGCCCAATCTGGTTTCCCACTCGCCGCCGCCGGTGAGCACGAGCAGGTCGGCCCCCAGGCGGGGCACTTCGATGCGCGCGACCGGCGAGACGTGTGCCCCCAGCCAGGGACGGACGCTCTTGCCCTCGTTTAGGCTCTTCTCCCACGCCTGTCGCAATAAATACTGTGAGAGGTGGGTCCCGGCTTGCGACGAGGCGCTTTTCCACAGCGGCCATAGCGCGAGGCACACCGCGACCCCGGCGCACCAAAGCAAGGCCCTGCGGCGCGGGGTCATGGGCGTAGCGGCGCCCACGGCGCGCATTCCCAAGGCTCCCCAACGCTGAGTGCTAGGCGCCGATGCTACTGAGCGCCAAGACGAATACGATGGCGGTGCCGCTCCACAGCAAGCCGATGGCGAGGCTCGCCATGATCGCGCGCAAGAAATCCTTGAACACACCAAACCAAACCTGATCCATGGTCGACTTCCGTTGTCTTTTTCGGAGGGCTAGAAGCCCGTAGCCTGCATTACACCGGCGGAAGCTGGCCCTGGCAGGCGCGAACATGACTTCCGCGCACACAAAGATGGCAAAACCATGGCATTTCCTCCGCAGGTGTACTGTGCCTCGCCCGCCGTGTCTCTGATGCGCTAAATAGAGGTCATTGCCCGCCTGATTTCGAGAGCCGGACTCGATCGGGGCGCGAGCGCCTGGTGTATATTTTCCGCAGCCACCGAATGGGGAACCCCATGAGCCGTCGCATCGCCATTGTCGAAGACGAACCCGCCATCCGTGAGAACTACGCCGACGTGCTGAAGCGCCAGGGCTACGAGGTGGCCACCTATGCTTCGCGACCGGATGCGATGACGGCCTGCAAGGCGCGGCTGCCCAGTCTCGCAATCATCGACATCGGGTTGGGCAGCGAGGTCGACGGCGGCTTTACCTTGTGCCGCGACTTGCGCGCCATGTCGGAGACCCTGCCGATCATTTTCTTGAGCGCGCGCGATAGCGATTTCGACGTCGTGTCGGGTCTGCGCCTGGGTGCTGACGACTATCTCACCAAAGACGTGAGTCTGCATCATCTGTTGGCCCGCATCGCCGCCTTGTTTCGCCGCAGCGACTTGTTGGCGAGCCCACCGAGCGTGGAAGACGTCCTGGAGCGCGGCAAATTGACGCTCGACATGAAGCGCTACACCGTCAAATGGCGCGGTGAGCCGGTCGAGCTGACCCTGACCGAGTTCTGGATGGTGCACGCGCTGGCGAAGTTTCCCGGCCATGTCAAAGACCGCGATCAACTCATGCGCGAAGCCGAAATCGTGGTCGACGACAGTACGATCACCTCGCACGTCAAGCGCATCCGCAAGAAGTTTCTCGTGGTCGATCCCGACTTCGATCGGGTCGACACCGTGTATGGCATGGGTTATCGCTGGAAGGCGGAAAGCGATTGACCCCCGGCCGCCGCTTGGCGAAGCGGCCCCAACCGAGCTCGGGAGCCTAAGCCGGGCCTAAACCGCACGGCACCCTTCCATTACGGCCGCACGGAGCCTCGCCTTGTCTCGCCTATTCCGCTTTCCCTTCGGTGTTCGCGGCCAGGTGCTGCTGATCGCGTTGGTGCTATTGGCGATACCATGGATCGGCTATCGATACCTGTGGCAGATGGAAAAGTTCCTCCGCCAGGGGCAGGAGAAGGCCTTGGCCGGCACGGCGCGCGCGCTTGCCACGGCGCTGCACGACCGCCCGCAGCTGTTCCAGCAGCGCGAAGAAGATAGCGCGACTACGACCGGCAACCTTTTGTACGCGCCCACCTTGGCGCAACCCATCGTCGTCGACGGCGACGACATCGACTGGCACGGGCAGAACGCGCAACCCCTTACGTTCGAAGAGGAGGGACAACCAACCGAGCCCCTCGCTAGGTTCTCCCTCACGCAGCGTCTCGGTAAGTACGACCAATATTTGTACGCGCTGTTCGAGGTGACACACCAAGACCCGCCGCGCATGCTCGGTGTGTCGCCACCGCTTGCGCCCTCCGACCGAATCGAAATCGCCTGGACCAGCCCGCGCGGGGAGTTTCTACGCCACATCGTAACCCTCACCGAGGCGCCGACCGCACGCGTGTTTCGGATCGCCGCCGATCAGCCCGCGGGCGAAGAGCCCAGCCTCGGCGCAGAAGAGCCGCAGTTGCGCGCGGCCTGGAAGCGTACCCAAAGTGGCTACCGAGTCGAGGTGCAAATCCCGCTCGGGCTGGTCGGCGCCAAGCTCGGCTTCGCCGTGGCACGCGCGGTCGAGCCGGGTTCGCACGTTGAGGCGATGCTCGGAGCGCCGTACAGCGGCTTGGTCGACGAGCTGCCCAACATCGTCATTCCGGGCGCCGAAATTGACGCCATCCTGCGCGGCATCGGGCGCACCAGCTCGCGCATCTGGGTGGTCGACCAGCTGGGCCGCGTGTTGGCGCGCGCCGGCAGCCTACGTCGCCAGCTGATTGTCGAGGAGGAGCCCGCCGAGCGCGCCGAGGCGTGGCCGGCGCGTTGGTGGCGGCGTTTCGGATCGACCACCCTGCGGCAGGTCTATGCCACGGTTTTGCGCAAGCCGAGCGAAGACTTTGTCGATGATCTTGCCGACGCGCCTATGCTGACCGGGCGCGAACTAGAAGGCGCGCTCAACGGCGCGCTTACCAGCCGCTGGCGGCTGACGCCGGACAGTCTGGCCATCGTGCTGTCGGCTGCGCAGCCGATTTGGGTCGGCGACCGCGTGGTCGGCGCCGTGGTCGTGGAGGAAACCACCAACGAGATCCTGGCATTTCGCAACCGCGCATTGGAGAAGTTGTTCAACTACGCGCTGGCGGCGTTCTTGTTGGGTTCGGTGACCTTGCTGCTGTTCGCTTCGGGGATCTCTTCCCGTATACGCAGGCTGCGCGACCAAGCCGAAGAGGCGATCGACTCGCAGGGTCGCATCAAAGGTCTGATCGCTAGCTCCACCGCGCGCGACGAGATCGGCGACTTATCACGCAGCTTCTCCAACGTCCTGCAGCGATTGGGCGAATACACGCGATATCTCGAGGCCATGGCGAGCCGCTTGTCGCACGAGATCCGCACACCGACCGCCGTAGTGCGCTCGTCGCTCGACAATCTGCGCCAGCAGCCGCTGCCCGAATCGGCCAAGGTCTATCTCGAGCGCGCCCAGCAAGGCGTGGAGCGATTGACCACCATTTTGAATCGCATGACCGAGGCGACCCGCATGGAGCAGACCTTGCAGAGCGCGGAGCGCGAGCGCTTCGACTTGGCCGCGGTGGTCAAAGGCTGTGTGGCGGGATACCAGACCGCGCATCCCAATCATCTGTTCACGCTCGAGTTGCCGAGCGAGCCGGTGTGGGTGGACGGAGCACCCGACTTGATCGCGCAGATGCTCGACAAGCTCGCCGCCAACGCCGTGGATTTCAGCGCCGCCAATGCGCCCATCGCAGTCAAACTCGGCGCCCACTTCGATCACACGACGTTGTCCGTGAGCAACGACGGTGCACCCTTGCCGGAAGCGATGCGCGGCCAGTTGTTCGAGTCGCTCGTCTCGGTACGCCCGCAGAAAGGCGGCGGCGAGCCGCACTTGGGCTTGGGGCTTTTCATCGTGCGTCTGATTGCGGCGTTCCATCGCGGCACCGCCTCGCTGGACAATCGGCGCGACGGTCAAGGCGTGATCGCGAGTGTCACCTTGCCGCTGGCGCGGCTTGCGTAGGTTTGAAGATCGTTGCCCTTGCGCCCGCCTAGCCGCGAGGGTAATCTCAGCGCTACGGAGGCGCGACATGAATCATCCTGTCGCGACGGTACCTGCTGCCAAGACAGCCCGCTCATCGCGCATCAATTCGGCGCGGCGGTGAAGGCCCACCCGCGCTGCCCTTTGGAGGCATCATCAGCATGCGGTGTGCGCAAGCAATTTTCCTGTTTTCCTCGCGCAAAGCGCGTCGACCGCATTCACCCATTCGCCCAGCACCGGACACCGCCGCGCCAGGGGTGTGTCCGTTTCGTTCGTCACTTGAGAAAGAGGAGGTCGAGCAATGCCGCAACTCACGATTAACGGTCAGAGCTATTTCGCTGACGCCCATCCCGACACCCCATTGCTGTGGGTAATACGGGACGACTTGCGCCTCACCGGCACCAAATACGGCTGCGGGTTGGGCCTGTGCGGCTCCTGTACCGTGCACGTCAACGGCGAGGCCAAGCGTTCGTGCATGCTCAAGCTTGGCGAAGTCGCGGGCGCCGCCATCACCACGATCGAAGGTTTGCATCCGGCCAATAGCCACGCGGTCCAGCAGGCTTGGATCGAGCATCAGGTGCCGCAGTGCGGCTACTGCCAGTCGGGGCAAATCATGCAGGCGGCGGCGTTCCTCGCGCGCAATCCCAGTCCCACCGAAAAAGAAGTCGTCGACGCGATGAGCGGCAACCTGTGCCGTTGCGCCACCTACGCGCGCATCGTCGGCGCCGTTCGGCGCGCAGCCGAAATCATGAAGACGGAGGTGAAGCATGGCTAAGTCCGAACAAGCCGCCGCCATGACGCGGCGCGAATTCCTGGTGCGCAGCTTCGCCACCGCCGCCGGCACCGCCATCGGCATCGCTTTGGGTCCCAATCTGATCGCCCAGCCGGCCAAGGCGCAGGGCATGTCGCGCTTCACCCCCGCCATTTGGTTTACCGTGCTGCCCGACGGCAAGACCCTGATGCACGTGGTCAAAGCCGAGATGGGTCAGCACATCGGCACCGCGTTCGCGCAGATCATCGCCGAGGAACTCGAACTGAACTGGAGCGACGTGCGTCTGGACATGCCACTGGAGAGTGCGGAGAACTTCGCCGTGTACGGCCTCGCCTACACGGTCAACAGCGGCAGCGTCACCACCGAGTTCGACCGTATCTCGCGCGCTGGCGCGGCCGGGCGTATCGCATTGATCGAAGCCGGCGCCGAGTTGCTGAACGCGAAGCCGGGCGATTGCTTTGCCGCCAACAGCCGCGTGGTGCACCGCGCCTCCAAGCGCTCGGTCGGCTACGGCGAAATCCTGCAGCAGTCCACCATCGACCGCAAGTTCAGCTATCCCGACGACTTCAAGTCGGTGAAGCTGAAAGACCGCAGCAAGTACGAGATCATCGGCAAGTCGATCCCCGCGCTCGACATCCCGGCCAAGACCAACGGCCAGGCCAAGTACGGAATCGACGTCCATCTTCCCAATATGGCGTACGGCACTTTGGTGATTCCGCGCTCGCGTTACGCGGCGAAAGTCATCTCGATCGACGACAGCGAAGCGAAGAAGATTCCGGGCTTTATAAAAGCCGTGCAAGTCGACGACGGCGGAATGGGCAAGTGCACCGGCTGGGTGGTCGCCGTGGCGGAGAAGTTCTTCGCCGCCGTACAAGCGGCCAAGGCGCTCAAGATCGAATGGGACGCCGGTCCTTACGCTAACCTGAACAGCGCGGACTTGGCGGCCGAATACAAGGCTTTGCAGGCCGATGCCGGCAAGGCGGAAGGGGCTTGGGTGCGCGAAGGCGATGTCGACAAAGCGCTCGGTGAGGCCGACAAGACGGTCGAGGTCGAGTACACGACCGAGATGGTGTGCCACGCCACCATGGAGCCGCTCAACGCGACCGTGCAGTACGTGAACGACGAATGGCACGTGCACGTCGGCACGCAGAGCACGTCGTTCGCCCGCATGACCCTCACCGGCTACCTCGCCAAGGTGCTCAACAAGAAGCCCGAGGAATTGAAGATCTACGTGCATCAATATCTGGTGGGCGGCGGCTTCGGCGGCAAGCAGGACTACGACGAAATCCTCGCCGCGGCGTTTTGCTGCAAAGAAGTCGGCCGCCCGGTCAAGCTGATTCAAACGCGCGAGTCGAACTTCGCGACCAGCTTCCCGCGCACGCCGACGTTCCACAAGCTCACCGCCGGGCTCAAAGGTAAAGAACTGCTCGCCATGAATCACGACATCGTGTGCGGCTGGATGGGGCCGCGCTTCTCGGTCGGCAAGAAATACGGCAGCGACTGGCTGCAGCTTGATGCCTGGGACGAAAAGAAGGCCGATATCGATCAATGGTCGATCGGCGGCTCGGATCATTGGTACTACGTGAAGAACCATCGGGTGCGCGCGTGGAATCACGACAAGACCACCTGGGCGGTGCAGGCGAGCGCGCTGCGCACGGTGTCGAACTCGTACAACATGTTCGTGGTCGAGTCCTTCATGGACGAAATGGCACACGCGCTCAAGCGCGACCCGCTCGAATTCCGCTTGTCGATGTTGAACGGTAAAGGCGGCAACCGCGGCATTCCAAACAGCGGACATAAGCCCGGCACCGGTTCCGACTACTACATGGACCAGCTGTGGATCTCGCTGCCCTGGCCCAAGGAAGGCAGTTGGATCGCCTACGAATCGGCGACGGTAGGCGGCGCGCTGCGGCTGGCGAACTGTCTCAAGGCCGCGGCCGCCAAGGCGGGCTACGGCGTCAAGAAGCTCGCGCCCAACACCGGCTTCGGCATCGCCGTGTCCTCGGCCGAGGAGCGGCAGAGCCCGACCTGGGTCGCCGGCATCGCCGAGGTGACGGTCGATCCCGCCACCGGCAAGTACCGCATCAATCGGCTCACCATCGCCATGGACATGGGCATCGCCATTAATCCCAACAACATCCGGGCGCAGATTCAGGGCTCGGCATTGTGGGGCGCAAGCCAAATCATGAGCGAGAAGTTGACGCTCAAGAACGGCGCGTTTGAGCAGACGAACTACCACGAGTACGTGCCGATCCGCTTGAACGAAGTGCCGCACATCGACGTCGAGATCATCCAGTCAGGGCACCATCCCAGCGGGGTCGGTGAGCCGGCGTCCACGGTGGTGGCGCCGGCGGTGGCGAACGCCATCTTCAACGCCGTGGGCGCGCGCGTGCGCAAGATGCCGATCGCGCCGCAAGATGTATTGGCCGGCTTGAAGAAGGTATAGCTGTCGGTAGTGCGTAGTCTGAGTCCTCCCCCGCTTGAACGGGGGAGGACTCAGGTGACTCCCCCCTTCTCTTGCAACAAGGGAAGGTCCGTTGGTTCGTCTAGACGCCGCATCCATGTCAACCGATCTGATTCGCCTGTCTGCTTCTCAGCTCACCGCTCAATACGCCGCCAAGCGCCTGTCTCCGGTGGAAGTCACCCGCGCGGCGCTCCATCGCATCGCCAAGCTGAATCCCTTGTACAACGCCTTCGTTTGCGTAGACGAAAACGCGGCGCTGGAGGCGGCGCGCGAGTCGGAGGCGCGTTGGATGCGCGGCGCGCCGGCCGGGCTGGTCGACGGTGTGCCCACCACGGTCAAGGATCTCATCCTGGTCAAAGGTTGGCCCACCTTGCGCGGCTCGCGCACCATCGATCCAAAACAAAACTGGAGCGAGGACGGTGCTTCGGTCGCGCGCCTGCGCGAGCACGGCGCGGTGTTTCTCGGCAAGACCACCACGCCCGAGTTCGGCTGGAAAGGGGTGACCGACAGCCCGCTGACCGGCCTCACCTACAATCCTTGGGACAGAACCCGTACACCTGGGGGTAGCAGCGGCGGAGCCGCATCTGCATGCGCCCTTGGAATGGGTACTCTCCATGTTGCCACTGACGGTGGCGGCTCGATTCGGATTCCCGCGGGCTTCAGCGGCCTGTTCGGCTTCAAGCCGACCTGGGGCATCGTGCCGGTGTACCCGCATTCGCCGGCGTGGACTTTATGGCATCAGGGGCCGATCTCGCGTACCGTCGACGATGCGGCGTTGATGATGGCGGTAATCGCACGGCCCGATGCGCGCGACTGGTACGCCATCCCGCCGCTGGGGTTGGATTTCCGCCGCGACCTCGAAGCGGGCGTGAAGGGCTTGCGTATCGCCTACAGTGAGACGCTCGGCTACGCCAAGGTCGATGTCGAAGTGGCGAACTTGGTACGCGCGGCCGTGCAGCGCTTCGCTGAGCTCGGCGCGCACGTCGAGGAAGTGAGCCTCGATTGGCGAGACCCGATCGAGATCATGCAACCGCTGTGGGCGGTTGCGCTCGCGCTAGCGGTAGCACCCATGTCGGCCGAGCAGAAGGCGCTGGTCGATCCTCCGTTGCTCGAGTTGGCCGAGCCGGGTTTTCATTTGAGCGCGCTCGAGTACCGGCGCCTGGAAAAAGCGCGCGAGGCGCTCGGCCTGCGCATGGCCGAGTTTCACACCCGCTACGATCTGCTCGTCACGCCGCAGTTGGCGATCACCGCGTTCGAGGCGGGTGTCGAAGTGCCGGCGGGTCAAGGCATCAAGCGCTGG
>CAZILI010000038.1:0-2351 GCA_964539965.1 uncultured Burkholderiales bacterium
GTTCATCGGATTGATACCCACCGGTGTAGGATAGTCGAAGCCTAGTCTGGACAACCCATTCCGCCATATACTCCCAGTAGAATGGTTCTTTGCGAGAACGAAAGCGCAACACGCGCATGCGCAATTTGCCCGCCCGCCAGGGGCGCCGTCTGCGCCTCGCGGCACAGATGAAATGCACAAGACGGTGATATGGTCAGCCACTCTCGACCCATGAATTCCATCCGGGATTGGCTCAATGGCCTTGGGCTTGCACACTATGCTCAGGCGTTCGAGTCGAACGACATCGACTTCGATTTGCTGCCAAGCGTCGATGAGCAATTGCTCAAGGAGATCGGGGTTGCCAGCGCCGGACACCGGTTGCGCATCCGTCTCGCAATTCAAAAGCTAGCCGACAGCGAGAACATAGCGCCGTCAAACGCTTCGATCGCGGAAGCGGCGAGCGGCGCGCCGACTAGAGAGGCGCTTGCAATCGGCCCCGAGCGGCGTCAGCTGACGGTGATGTTCTGCGACCTGGTGGGCTCCGTGGCGCTGTCTCAGCGCTTGGATCCCGAGGAATTGCGCAGTCTGATTCAGGCGTATCGAAGCGCGTGCGCGGCGGTGATCGCCAAGTACGAGGGCTACATCGCTCGCTTCGTGGGCGACGGCATTCTCACCTACTTCGGCTGGCCCAAGGCCCATGAGGACGATGCGGAGCGCTCCATTCGCGCCGCGTTGGAAATCGTTTCGGCCATTAAGGCCGTTCCGGCCACGCCTGCCCTAGCGGTGCACATCGGCATCGCGACCGGTCCGGTTGTCGTCGGCGAACGAGCGGGCGAGAGCCCGGAGGCGAAACTCGCCGTCGGCACCACGCCCAATCTCGCGGCACGCCTGCAGGGCTTGGCGGGGAATGACGAAGTGGTGATCGCGGCCTCGACGCGTCTGCTGGTGGGCGCGGCGTTCGAACTGAGCGATTTGGGGCCGCGGCCGCTCAAAGGCATCGCCGAGCCGGTGAATGCGTGGACGGTGAAAGGCTTGGCGCAGGCCGAAGGTCGGTTCGAAGCAAGCCGCAGCGCCCAAGGCCTCACCCCCATGGTGGGCCGCGAACAAGAGTTGGGATTGCTCGCGGCACGCTGGCGACAAGCCCGCGATGGCGAAGGCCAAGTGGTACTGCTGGCTGGGGAAGCCGGTATCGGCAAGTCACGCACACTGCTGGCGCTGCGCGAAGCGCTAGGCAGCGAGGGCGCGCAAGAGCTGCGTTACCAATGCTCTCCCTATCACACGAGCAGCGCCTTGTATCCGAGCATCGAACAATTGGAACGGGCGCTGCAGTTCTCGCGCGACGATTCGCCAGAGGCCAAACTGGACAAGCTAGAAGCGTTCATGGTCGGCGAATGCGCGCGTCCGAGAGAAGAGGTGCGTTTCGTCGCGGCGATGATGTCGTTGCCGCAGGAGCGCTTGGGCGCGGTCAATCTGACCCCGCAGCGCTTCAAGGACGAAACCTTGCGCACACTGGTCGAGTTGATAGGCGCCACGGCAGTGCGCCGGCCCGCGTTGATACTGTTCGAAGACGCTCATTGGGCGGACCCGACCAGCTTGGAGTTGCTCGATCTGCTGATCGGCCGGCTCGTCGATCTTCGGCTGCTGTTGGTCATCACCCATCGGCCGGAATTTCAATCCCGATGGGCCGAACAGGGACACGTGACGACGC
Organism: uncultured Burkholderiales bacterium; assembly: GCA_964539965.1. Classification (GTDB taxonomy): domain Bacteria; phylum Pseudomonadota; class Gammaproteobacteria; order Burkholderiales; family JALYOK01; genus CAZILI01. Next base: position 1,688 of record CAZILI010000038.1, read on the forward strand.
TCAATCTCTCCCGGCTGTCTCGGGCGCAGAGCGGGGCGATCGTCAGCAAGCTGACACACGGCAGAGCGCTACCGGAAGATTTGTTGGAACAGATTCTCGCGCGCACCGACGGCGTGCCACTCTTTCTAGAAGAATTGACCAAGTCCATCCTCGAATCCGGCGACCTTCAAGCGGCGGGTGATCGCTACGAGTACACGGGGAGTGCGACCGGTCTCGCCGTTCCGGCGACGCTCAAGGACTCGCTGATGGCGCGCTTGGATCGCCATCCCAATATCAAAGACATTGCACAGATCGGCTCGGTGATCGGACGGGAGTTTAGCTACGAGTTGATCGTGGCGGTGGCGGGAAAGACCAAGGCCGAACTCGATCGCGCGCTCGCCGAACTCGTCGACGCCGGCCTTGCGTTTCGCCGTACCGGCAGCGAGACAATGACCTACACCTTCAAACACGCATTGGTGAGGGATGCGGCCTACGCAAGCATGCTGCGCTCGCGCCGCGAGAGCTTGCATCAGACGATCGCCGGTGTACTGCAAGAGCGCTTCGCCAACCTGGTCGCGAACGACCCGGCGTTGCTGGCACATCATTTTATGGAAGCGGGGCAGTACGAGGCGGGATTCAACCAATGGAAAGCGGCCGCCAACGGCGCGTTGCAGCACTATGCCAA
>CAZILI010000038.1:2361-15378 GCA_964539965.1 uncultured Burkholderiales bacterium
CCGCGCTAGAGACTTGCGTGAACTCGAAGTACTGGGGCCGATGGGTAGTGTCCTGCTCGAAACCGACGGCTACGGCACCGCGACGCAGCGCGCGACTTTCGAGCGCATTCGCGAGCTAGGCGATCGGCATGCAGATGCTCCAAGCGGTGCCTTGTTAACCTTGTGGTGGTATTACTTGTTGGGCGCGGAGTATCAACGCGCTTACGCCATCATTCACCAAGTTCAGCAGCAACCGCCGGGGAGCGACGAGCTAGCGCTCATGCTTTTGGATGCTCTAGGTAACACACAGTATTTCACCGGCGAATTCATCACTTCCCATGACACCTTGCGCGATGCCCAACAGCGTTACGCGCAGTCGCCACCGCCGCCCGGTGTGTCTCCGGCCACGTGGTTACATCTTCGTGGCCAATCTTATGATTTCTTGGCGTGGACCGAGATCGCCCTGGGCCATCCCGAGCGGGCGGCGGTCGAGCGCGAAGGCGGCCTAGCGCTGGTGCGCAGCGGCGACTACCCATTTGCCCATGTGTCGATGCTGACGCACTGGCTATGCGAATTTCCCTGGCTGCGCGAGCCGGAGCGCGCCGTGCCGCTCGCCAAGGAGGTCATCGCGCTCTCAGAGCAACACAATTTGCTGTTCCGCAAAGCCGAGGGACAAATGCTGCTCGGCTGGGCGATGAGCGAGCTTGGCGACACAGCCGCAGGCATCGCGCTGCTCGACTCCGGCTTCGGCCTAGTGCAGCGCATCGGCTTTCGCATCGGTACCTCTTGGTGGAAGTGGCTATTCGCTTGCGCCTATCGGAAAGCCGGTCGTTTTCAGGACGCGCGCCGAGCAATCGATGAGGCGCTGCGCTTTGTCGCGGAAACAGGGGAGCGTGTTCACGAAGTCGAGCTGCGCCGAATGCAGGGCGAACTGTGGCTTGCGCCGGACGTGCGCGACGAAGCCCAGGCTGAGCGGTGCTTGCGCGATGCGATCGCTGTGGCTTCCAGGCAAGCGGCCAAGTGGTTCGAATTGCGCGCCAGCTACTCGCTCGCGCGTCTCTGGCAATCGCAAGGCAAGCGCCAGGAAGCCTACGATTTGCTCGCGCCGATCTACAACTGGTTCACCGAGGGCTTCGACACCAAGGATTTGAAAGAGGCGAAGGCGCTACTCGAAGAGTTGGCGGCGTAAGAGGATTGCGGCGCTTGCCAGGCGATCCATTTCGCTAAGCGGGTTTTGCGGCGCGAGCCGGCTAGCGTCTCCGCCGATGCCGTGGCATATACTCGCTACAGTAGGTCACCCAAAGTCGGCATCCAGATAACCGTTTCAGGATGATACCCCAGGCCATCTCCAAGCATGCGCGCCTATCGCCACCTCTTTCACGCCGGCAATTTTGCCGACGTATTTAAGCACGCGCTGCTGGCGCGCTTGCTGATCGCCCTCGGTCAAAAGGACAAGCCCTTCTTCTATCTCGATACGCACGCCGGCACGGCGCGCTACGACTTGAGCCGTCCCTGGGCGCAGAAAAACCGCGAGCACGACAGCGGCATCGCGCTCGTGTTCGCGCGCAAGGACATCCCGGACAGCGTGGCGCCGTATCTTGCGATGGTGCGCGCGGACAATCGCGACGGGCGGCTGCGCTACTACCCGGGCTCGCCTGCGATCGCGCTCGCGCACCTACGCGAGCGCGATCGCATGGCGCTCACGGAATTGAACGAAGACGACTGCGCCGCGCTCAAGCAGCGGTTCGCCGCCGACAAGCGCGTCAACGCGCAGTGCATGGACGGCTATCAGGCGTTGCGCGCCTTTCTTCCGCCGGCCGAGCGGCGCGGCTTGGTGCTACTCGATTCTTCGTTCGATCGCGCGCAGGAGTTCGCCCGCGTGGCCGACGCGCTGGCGCAGGCGCACAAGCGCTGGGCGAGCGGCATGTACGCCGTGTGGTACCCGCTCATGGAGCCGGCGACGATGCGCGCCTTCGAGCGACGCGTGAGCGCGAGCGGCGTCCGCAAGATTCTGCAGTTGGAGCTTTCCGTGCACGGCGAGGCGTGGACCTTCTCCTTGCGCGGTTGCGGCATGCTGGTAGTCAATCCGCCTTGGCACTTCGACCTCGAGGCCGAGCGGATGCTCGACTGGCTGTGGCGCGCGCTATCGCCGAGCGGAGAAGGCGGCACGAGCGTGCGCTGGCTGGTGCCCGAGTAGCGTTGCGGGCGCACCGCAGCGGCGCGGCGCGTAGCGCCCTACAATAGCGGGGTCAGCGCCACCGCGGAGCTCAGCATGACGGACTTCCACACCCACGAAGTCTTCAACCAGCCGCCGCCGCTCGAGGAATACAACTTATTCGACGGCGACCGCCCGCTCGGCGAAGCCTTGCGCCGCGAGGGCGCAGCGTGGGCGAAAGAGGAGCTGAGCCGCTTCGGTGCGTTGTTGGGGCGCGGCGAAACCCTGCACCTGGCCGCCCTTGCCAATCGCAACCCGCCGATCCTGCAAACCCACGATCGCTACGGCCGCCGCCGCGACGCGGTCGAGTTCCATCCCGCCTGGCATGAATTGATGACCTTGGCCATGGCACAAGGCGTGCACGCCGCGCCCTGGGCCGACCCCAAGCCCGGCGCCCACGTAGCGCGCGCCGCGGCGTATCTGCTGTACTCGCAGGTCGAGAACGGCACGCAATGTCCACTCACCATGACCTACGCGGTAGTACCGGTGGTGCGGCGCCAAGCGCAGGCAACGCCCTGGCTGCGCGAGCAATGGCTGCCGCGCCTGCTGTCGCGCGCCTACGACCGGCGTTTCGCGCCGATCGAGCAAAAGAGCGCCGCGCTGGTCGGCATGGGCATGACCGAAAAGCAAGGCGGCTCGGACGTGCGCGCCAACACCACGCGCGCGCTGCCGCGCGCCGACGCGGCGGGCGGCGAGTACGAGCTCGTCGGACATAAGTTTTTTTTCTCCGCGCCGATGTGCGATGCGTTTCTCGTGCTAGCGCAAACCGACGCCGGACCCTCGTGCTTCTTCATGCCGCGCTTCGCGCCCGACGGCGCGCGCAACGCGATCCACATCCAGCGCCTGAAGGACAAGCTCGGCGACAAGTCCACTGCCGCGAGCGAGGTCGAGTTTCACGGCGCGCGCGCCTGGCTCGTAGGCGAGGCCGGTCGCGGCGTGCCGACCATCTTGGAAATGGGCACCTACACGCGGCTCGACTGCGCGTTGGGGAGCGCCGGCATGATGCGCCAAGCGCTCGCGCAAGCGCTGCACCACGCCGGGCATCGGCGCGCGTTCGGCAAGCTGCTGGTCGAGCAGCCGCTCATGAAAAACGTGCTGGCGGACTTGGCGCTCGAATCCGAGGCGGCGACTGCGCTTACCATGCGACTCGCGCGTGCCTTCGACCAGCAGCAGGACGAAGACGAGATCAGTCTGCGCCGCTTGCTCACCCCGGCGGTCAAGTACTGGATCTGCAAGCGCGGCCCGGCGTTCGCCGCCGAAACGATGGAGGTGCTGGGCGGCGGCGGCTATGTCGAAGAGAGCGTGTTGCCACGCATCTATCGCCAGATGCCGCTCAATTCAATCTGGGAGGGCTCGGGCAACATCATGTGCCTGGACGTGCTGCGCGCGGCGCAAAAGACGCCCGAGTCGATGGCGCGCCTGTTTGCCGAGCTCGGGGCGGCGAAAGGCGCTGACGTCCGGCTGGATCGCTTCGTCGCGCGCCTTGCTGCCATGGCCGCGGAGCGCGACGACACCGAGGCGCGCGCGCGCCGCTTCACCGAACACATCGCGCTCGCCTTGCAAGGTGCGCTGTTGGTGCGCTTCGCGCCGCCGGAGGTGGCCGACGCATTCTGCGCTTCACGCCTGGCGGGCGACTGGGGCGGCGCGTTCGGCAGCCTGCCCGGCGGCTGCGCGCTCGACGCGATCATCAAGCGTGCGCAACCCGTAGCGGCGTAAGGCGCAAGAGCGCCGGCTCACTTGCCTGCGCTGGGGGCGTCGTGCTCGGCGACGAGTTCGCGCGCGCTGTCGACCAGCGCCTTGCCGTCCAGGCCGCTCTGATCGAGCGTCTTGATCCAGTCCCCGGTCACGCCTTGCGCCGCCTTTTGCCAGTTCTTCAGTTCCTCGCGCGAAAGCAGGTTCACCTTTTGTCCGCGCTCCAGCGCCTGCTTGCGCGCGCTCGGCTGGGAGTCTTCGAATACTTTGGCAAGCGCAGCGCAGGTGTCCGGGCCACTGGCCGCGCGCATGACTTGCTTGAGATCGTCGGACAGCGCCTGATAGCTCGCCGCGTTCATGGCGAGCAGGAACACGCTCGAGTACAGCCATGGCGAAGCCGGATCGAGTTCGGCGTAGTACTTGATCGACTCGCGCGTCGCCGGCGCATCCCAGGGCAGCAGCGCGCCGTCCAGCGCGCCCTTGGCGAGCGCGCCGGAAACGTCCGCCAACGGCAGCTCCACCGGCGCCGCGCCGAGCGCGGCCAACAGCTTGCCGGCGATCGGGCCGGGCGCGCGAATCTTCATGCCGCTCAAATCGGCCAGAGAAGCGACCGGCTTGCTTTGCAATTGAAATTGCGGTGCCGCCTGATGATGCACCGCGAGCACACGCACGCCATCCAACTCGGTGCGGGCGAGGTTGTTTGCTTGCACGTAGCGCCACAGCGCGCGGCTCGAGCCTTGTGCGCTGTTCACCAGGAACGGCAGCTCGAACACTTCGAGCGCCGGGAAGCGCCCCGGCGTGAAGTCGATCGCAGTCCAGACGATGTCGGCGGTACGGTCCTTCACTTGATCGTACAGCTGCGCCGGCGCACCGCCCAGGCCCATCGCCGGAAACACCTGCAGGCGCAAGTGCCCGGCCGATTCCTTTTCGAGTTTGGCCGCCCAAGGCAACAGAAACTGCGTGTGAAACGCCGAGTCGGCCGGCAGGAAGTGATGCACCTTGAGGGTGACGCCGTGCGCGGCCGCGCCGCCCACCAGCGCGATCTGGATCGCCATCAACACGGTCAGCGCGGCGAGCCGCGCGTAGATTGGGCGCATGGTTATCCTCTTTGAGTTGTCGATCGAAGCAGGCGAAGTACGTTAGCGTGTGCCGGCGGTCCTAGCAAGCACGTCATCGCGTAGGGTGCGTCCCACGCACCGGGTTCACGCCGATTCGGTGCGCAGGGCGCACCCTACGGCCGTGCTGTCCATTGCGTCATCGCGTAGGGTTGCGTCCCCCGCACCGGGTTCACGCCGATCGGTGCGCAGGGCGCACCCTACGGCCGTGCTGTCCATTGCGTCATCGCGTAGGGTTGCGTCCCCCGCACCGGGTTCACGCCGATCGGTGCGCAGGGCACACCCTACGGCAGGGCCAATCCGCCGTGTCATCGCGTAGGGTGCGTCCCACGCACCGGGTTCACGCCGATCGGTGCGCAGGGCGCACCCTACGGCAGGGCCCAACTGGCGCGTCATCGCGTAGGGTTGCGTCCCACGCACCATCCTCCCACGCACCGAACCGAATGCTTCACAATTCCGTGTACTTCTTCGCCTGGCCGCGCGCCAACTCGACGGGGTATTTCGCCTCGTTGAGCGCCATCTTGCGTCGCGCCGCCGCCATAAGGTCGATACCGAGCTGATCGGCAAGGCGAACCAAGTACACCAGCACGTCCGCCATTTCGAGCTCGACCTCGCGCTTGCGCTCTTCGGCGAGCGAGCGGCTCTGCGCTTCGGTCAGCCATTGAAAGTGTTCGAGCAACTCGCCCGCCTCCACGATCAGCGCGGCGGCGAGATTCTTGGGCGAGTGGAACTGCTCCCAGTCGCGCGCGGCGGCGAAGCGCCGCAACTGTTCGCGCAGTGGCTCTAGCGGATCGGGCGGCATGGCGTTGCACTTGGCGGCAAGTATGAGAGTCGGCCAGTGTAGCGCAGCACGCACGGCACCGCCTTCTTCGCTTGACCTTGCGCGGGGCGCCGTTTAGCCTTGCGCGCATTGTCGCCGGCATGCGGAAGGGGCACGACCTTCGCGCTCGCCGTGCAGCGAGAGGAATCCATGCAACGCTATGACTACGATTTATTCACCATCGGCGGCGGCTCGGCGGGCGTGCGCGGCAGCCGTTTCGCGGCCGGATTCGGCGCACGCGTCGCCGTGGCCGAAGAGCGCGCCTTCGGCGGCACCTGCGTCAACGTCGGCTGCATCCCCAAGAAACTGCTCGCCTACGCGGCCCACTATCGCCACGATTTCGACAACGCGCGCGGCTTCGGCTGGCGCGCGGGCGAGCCCGCGTTCGACTGGCCGACCTTGCGCGCTAACAAGGACAAAGAAATCGCGCGGTTGAACGCCGTGTACGAGCGCGTGCTGGCGAGCGCGGGGGTCGCGATTCATCGCGGCCGCGCTAACCTGCTCGACCCGCACACGGTCGAAGTCGACGGCAAGCGCTACAGCGCGGCGCACATCATGGTGGCGACCGGCGGTTGGCCGAGCGTTCCTGCCATTCCCGGCGCCGAGCACGCCATCACGTCGAACGAGGCGTTCCATCTCGAATCCCTGCCGCCACGCGCCATCGTCGTGGGCGGCGGCTACATCGCGGTGGAGTTCGCCTCGATTTGGTGCGGCCTGGGCGTGGACACGACGCTCATCTATCGCGGCGAGCGCTTGCTCAAAGAGTTCGATCACGACCTCGGAGCGTTTCTCGCCGAGCAGATGGCGAAGAAAGGTGTGCGCCTGGTATTCAAGAAGAACATCGTGCGCATCGATCGCCACGACGCCCTGCACTGCCAACTCGACGACGGCGAAGCGCTGGAGGCCGATCTCGTGCTGTACGCAACCGGGCGCACGCCGAATACGCGCGGTTTCGGCCTGGAGCACGCCGGCGTCGCGTTGCGCCCGACCGGGGCCGTGATCGTCGACGACCAGTTTCAAACCAAGGTACCCTCGATCTACGCGGTCGGCGACTGCATCGACCGCATGCAACTGACGCCGGTCGCGCTCGCCGAGGGCATGGTGGTTGCCGACCGGCTCTTCAACAAGGGAACGCGCGCGATGGACTACGACAACGTGCCGACCGCGATCTTCAGCGACCCCAACGTCGGCACGGTGGGTCTGTCGGAAGCGCATGCGCGCGCCAAGTACGAGCGCGTAGCGATCTATCGCTCGACCTTTACACCGTTGAAACATCAGTTGACCGGCAGCGGCGAGAAGATGTTGATGAAGCTGGTGGTCGATCAAGCGAGTGACCGCGTGTTGGGCGTGCATATGGTCGGCTCGGAAGCCGGCGAGATCATCCAGGGCTTCGCGGTGGCCCTCAAGTGCGGCGCGACCAAGCGGCAGTTCGACTCGACCATCGGCATCCATCCGACCGCGGCCGAAGAGTTCGTCACCATGAGAGAAGCCGTATCGTAGGGGGTATGCGTCTACAGCCCGCATCTGTGTGCGCGCTGCAAGCTACTACGGCACTGGGTATAAGAGAGGTATCCCGCCGCTGCGCGCTGGCCTTCGGTCGAGCAATCAGGCATCCATCGTTTTGCCGCGGGCGCTGCCGCCTGTTACAGTGGGCGATATGCTGAAGCCGTTCCGCGCGCTGCGTCCGCCGCCCGAACTCGCGGCAAACATCGCGTGCTTGCCCTACGACGTCGTGTCGCGTGAAGAGGCGCGCGCGATCGCGGCCGGCAACGAGCAGTGTTTTTTTCACGTCTCGCGGCCCGACATCGACCTGCCCACCGCGGTCGACGAGCACGACCCGATTGTGTACGCGACGGGGCGCGCGAATCTCGCCAAGTTCCGCGAGCGCGGCTGGCTCAGGCAGGATCGCGACCCGTCTTTCTACCTCTATCGCCAGATCATGGGCGGGCACGCGCAGACCGGCATCGTCGGGCTGGCCGATGTCGCCGACTACGACGCCGGGCGCGTGCGCAAGCATGAGCATACGCGGCCCGACAAAGAAGACGATCGCACCGAACACATTCGCGCGCTTCAGGCGAACGACGAATCGGTGTTCCTCACCTATCGCGCGCAGCCCGAAATCGGCGCGATCGTCGCGGCAGCGACGGCGGGTACGCCCGAAAGCGACATCACCGCCGAGGACGGCGTGCGTCACAGCGTGTGGCCCCTCGCAGAGCGCATCACCGCAAAGTTGGCGGCCGAACTGGCACGCTTGCCGCGGCTGTACGTCGCCGACGGTCATCACCGCTGCGCGGCGGCCTCGCGCGCACATCGTCTGTACGCGAGCGAGGGGCGCTCGGGCGCGCACGAGCGTTTTCTCGCCACTGTCTTTGCGCACGATCAAGTGCAAATCCTCGACTACAACCGCGCGGTGAGCGATCTGGGGCGCTATTCGAGCGCCGACTTCTTGCGCGCGCTGGAAGGCAGCTTCAGCGTGACGGCGGCGACCGACAAGAAGCCGCGCCAAGCGCACCAGTTGGGTTTGTATCTGGAAGGCCGGTGGTATCGTCTGCAAGCGCGCGAGGGCTCGTTCGTCGCGACGACCTTGGGCGCGCTCGACGTGTCGATTCTGCAAGACAACGTGCTCGGCCCCTTGCTCGACATCAATGACGCGCGCACCGATCCGCGCGTGCGCTTTGTCGGCGGCATCCGCGGCGTGGAAGAACTCGAGCGTCTGGTCGATTCGGGCGTCTGCCGGGCCGCCTTCGCGCTCTATCCGACGCGACTCGACGAGCTGATGGCAGTGGCCGACGCCGGTGAGGTGATGCCGCCGAAGTCGACCTGGTTCGAGCCCAAGCTGCGCAGCGGGCTGTTCGTGCATTCATTTCTCTAGGTTCCTGAGAGTGGGCGATCAACGCCACGAACGCCTCCGCGCCGATCGCCGTCGCCTGCTTCATGGCGCGATAGGCTTGCTGGCTGCGCCGTTGCTCTCGCGCGCGAAAAGCGATGCGCGTGTCCCGTTGGTGGTGATCGTTCGCACGACGGCCGACTCGCCGCTGGCCGCGCAATTCGAGATCTATCGCGAGGCGCTGCGCGAGTTAGGCTATGTCGACGGCAAGAGCGTGCGCCTCGACAACCACATCGAGCCGGGCGGGGCGGACTTCGACGCCGCCGCAAAACGGGCGGTGCAGTTGGGCGCAGACGCGATCTTCGCTGTCGGCACGCCCGCGGCGCTGGCGGCGCGCAGGGCGACCCAGACGATCCCTATCGTGTTCTATGCCGCCGACCCGGTCGGGACGGGCCTGGTGGCGAGTCTCGCCCGGCCCGGCGCCAACGCGACCGGCATCGCCTCAATGGCGGAAGAGACCAGCACCAAGCGCTTGCAGTTCATGAAAGAGCTGCGCCCGCGCGGGCAGCTTTTCGGCCTGCTCGCCAATCCGGACAATCCCGCCACCGCGCGCCAACTGGTCGCTTTGAAATCGACCGCCGATGTGCTCGGCGTCAAGCTGCGCGTGCTCGAAGTGCGGCGGCAAGCGGACTTGGAGCAGGCATTGTCGGCGATCGGCAAGGCCCGCCTCGACGCAGTGGTCGTGGTGTCCGATCCCATACTGAACGCAAACCAGAAGTTGCTTGCTCGCTATTGGCTCGATAGCAAGATCCCCAGCATCGCGGCCTTCCGCGGCTTCGCCGAAGCCGGTGGACTCATGTCGTTCGGGCCGGACTACCGCGATCTGCTTCGCCGCTGCGCGGCTTTTACCGCCCGAGTCCTCAAGGGCGTGCGCCCGGCCGACCTGCCGATCGAGCAGCCGACCAAGTTCGAGTTGGTGGTGAACGAAAAAACCGCCAAAACGATCGGCCTCGCGCTGCCGGATTCGATCCTGCTGCGCGCCGACGAAGTCATCAAGTAGCGCGCGCACCCTCGGCAGCCGGTCCGAGGGGGCATGTCAGTCTGCGGTAAGCCCCTCGCGTCAGTACCCGAAGCGGTCTTCTTTTGCCTGCCGTCTCGCTTGCTCGCACCCGCCCCTTCTGCCTGAAAGCCCAGTATCCATGCGGGTCTCGGGGTGGTCGCGAGATTGAACCGGGGTGGCGATTGAGAACTTTGTTATCCGTCAGTCGCCTGTAAGCGCGGGGTGCGTAATCTGGTCGCGTCGAACAAACGAAAACGTCGACCGAAGCAAACAGGAGCCCACCATGAACTTGATCGAACGAGCCATCCGCATCCTAGAGCAACGCATGTTGCACAAACTAGAGCGCTACCTCTCGTCGCGATTGGGCCGGGCGGGACTCATGATTGCGACGAGCCACTAACCGAGCAGTCCATTCCCATACCTTGAAAAGGAGACCTATCATGTCACGCACTATCATCGCCAAGTTGAGTTTCGGACTTATCGCCGCCGCCATCGCCAGCAGCGCGTTCGCCGTGCAAGATCGCAACAACCCGCTGCATCCGTCCTACTTCGTCGGCAAGACCGCGGTCGCGACCGTGTCGGGCAGTGGCGAGCGCTATGTCGATGCGGGCAATCCGCTGCACCCGGCCTACGGCCGAGGCGGCTCGCAGGCCTGGCAGGCGACTGGCACGGCGTCGGCGCAAGCTTTCATCGACAAACGCAACCCGTTGCACCCGCGCTTCGTGCGCTAGCGCGCCACTACAGAGCTGGAGCGGCGAGAGAAGGGCATGCATCGTTTAGCGGGATGAAGCATCGGGGGAGGCGACCAAGCCGCCGAACTCGATGCTCCCCGCGTTCTTTTCGCGCTGCGCCGCGCGATACACTAAGCGCTTCGGCGCACGCGCTTGAGAGCGATGGCAAGGGGAGTCCAAGGGCACGCTCTCAAAGGGGAGGAGCAAGTGATGCTTAGATTCGGCAGGACGCTGGCGCTCGGGAGCGTGGCTTGCGCCCTCTTCGCACTCGCGAGCCCGGCGCTGGGTGAAACGAAGGTGCGGCGCGTGGGTATTCTGTCGGTGACGAGCGTCTCGCGACCGTGGTTCGAGCCGTTTCACCGCACGCTGCGGGAACTGGGATGGGTCGAGGGCAAGAATCTCGCCATCGAGTACCGCCACGCTGAAGGTGATCCTGACCGTTATCCCGCCCTGGCCAAAGAACTCGTCGAGCTGAAAGTCGATGTGCTGTTCCCGGTCGGACCGCCGGCTGTGCGCGCGGCACGCGCAGCAACCAAGACCATTCCGATCGTTGCGCACGACTTAGAGACCGACCCGATCGCCGTGGGATATGTCGAGAGTTACGCTCGCCCCGGCGGCACCCTGACCGGGCTGTTTCTCGACATCCCGGAGTTGTCCGGCAAGCGCCTCGAGTTGCTCAAAGCCGTGTCGCCGAGTACCTCGCGCGCAACCGTGCTTTGGGATTCGAGCGGTGGTCCTGCACACTTGAACGCGCTCAAGTCTCTAGCACCGCGATTCGGCCTGCGCCTCGAAATCGAGGAGATCCGTAAACCCGACGACCTCAATTCGTTCGTTGCGCGAGCACCGCCGCCCTCTCAAGCTTTGATTGTGTTGCCCTCGCCGCTCATGTACATGCAGAGCAAGACGGTGGCGCAATTCGTAACGAAACATCGCGTGCCCGCGATTTCGATGTTTCGCCCTTTCGCCGAGGCCGGCGGACTCATCTCCTACGGCCCACAAATGCCCCCTACCGCGGCGCGCTGCGCCGTACTGGTGGCGAAGGTCTTGGAGGGAGCAGATCCCGGCAAGCTGCCTATTGAGCGGCCGACCTTGTTTGAGTTTGTGGTCAACGCCGGGGCGGCCAAGCTGTTGGGTATCGCGATTCCTGAAGCCATTCTGCTGCGGGCGGACGAGGTCGTGAAATGAGCGCTCGCATGCGCCGACGCAGCCGCTTGCGGCTTCAGTGGGTCTGCGCGCTGGCGCTAGCCGCCTTCGCGAGCCTGGCTTGGCCGCAAGCCAATCGCACGGCGGTGATCGGCGTGCTCATGATCTCCGCCGGGCCGGAGGATCCCATTTTCGATGCCTTCCGCGCCGGGCTTCGTGAACGAGGCTACATCGAGGGCCGCGACTACCGCATCGAACACCGCAGCGCGCAAGGCCAAAGCGGGCGCGTGCCGCAGCTCGCACGCGAGCTGGTCGACCTCAAGGTGGACGTGCTCTTCACCGGCGTCGAACCGGTGGTGCGCGCTTTCCGGCAGGCGAGCAGTACGATCCCGATCGTCATGGTGCTGTACGACTATGATCCCGTCGCATCGGGGCTGGTCGCCAGCTTCGGCCGGCCGGGCGGAAACATCACCGGGATCGCCACGCAGACGCCGGACCTGGTCGTCAAGCGCTTGCAGATTCTGAAGGAGACCTTGCCGCAGTTGTCGCGCGTGGCGGTGTTTTGGGACCGCTTCGCCGGTGCGCAGCTCCAGAACTTAGAAGCCGCGGCGCGCGCGCTCGGTGTCGAAGTCGAGCGTGTGGACCTTGGCGACGCCTATGATTTCGACGGCGCGTTCGCGCTGGCGAAAGCGCGCAAGTGCACGGCGGCGGTCGGATTGTTCTCGCCGCAGACGTGGGTGCGGCGAGCCGCGTTCGGCGCGGCCGCGCGAGCGCATCGCCTGCCGACGATCCAATACGACGAGTATTTCGTAAGGGCCGGCGCGTTGCTCTCCTACGGGCCGTCCGCGGCCGATTCGTGGAAGCGCGCGGCCTACTACATCGACCGGCTGCTCAAGGGTGCTAAGCCGCAAGACTTGCCGATCGAACAAGAGGCGCGAGTCAAGCTCGCCGTGAACCAGAAGACTGCCGGTGAACTGGGCATCAGCTTGCCGGAGTCGATCCTACTGCAGGCGGATGAGGTGATTCGGTGAGCGTTCGTCGCAATGCCGGCAACGGCTTGCCTCGTATTCATAAGGCCGCTGTTTGCGCGCTCGCCTTCGCGCTGGCATTGCTCGGCGTCGCCGCGCAAGCCGCATCGCCGAAGCGCATAGGTGTTGTGCTGGTCGCGTTCAAACCCGATTCGGAAGAGGCGCAGGCATTCCGCCGCGGGCTGTCGGAGGCGCGCTATGTCGAAGGGCGTGACGTGGAGATAGAGTGGCGTTCGAGCGACGGCGCCTACGATCGCCTCCCGGATCTGGTCGATGACTTGATGAAGCGTCGCGTGGATGTACTCGTGGTGGAGAGCACCGTCGCGGCCCTTGCCGCGAAGCGCGCGACCAACACCATTCCGGTCGTCATGGCTTTCGTCGCCGACCCCGTCGGGTCGGGCCTCGTG
>CAZILI010000039.1:0-13573 GCA_964539965.1 uncultured Burkholderiales bacterium
GTCGACGCACGCTCCTTGTTGTAGACGGACGCCGTTGCGGCCTGGCCTTTGGCGTCGGGTACGGCGTAGCGGTCCTCTTGGGTGGGAGCGGTCAAGTCGGGCGGCACTTCCAGCGGGCGAATCTGGCCCGCCGACTTGTAGTCGATCTTGCGGCTGTCCAGCACCGAGCCGGGGCTGCTGCACGCCGCGATCACCAGCGCGAGCAGGGGGTACAGATAGCATCTCATTGGCTTACCACTCCAGGAGGCGGGCGAACGCACCGAGCGGTCGATGCGAGCGAATGCAACAATCAGCCGATGTCGGCCTGGCGCATTGCATCCCGCAGGCGATTGTGGAAGGACGGCGACAGGGGCGTGAGCGGCAATCGGATGCCGGGCTTAATACGCGCCATTTGGTTGAGTACCCATTTGACCGGGATCGGATTGGCTTCGACGAACAGGTCGCGGTGCAGCCCGAGCAATCGGTCGTTCGCCGCGCGAGCCTTGGCCGTGTCGCCCTTTAGGGCGGCTGCACACATCTCGGCCATCAGGCGCGGCGCCACGTTGGCGGTCACCGAGATGACCCCATGGCCTCCCAACAGCATGAATGCCAACCCGGTGCCGTCATCTCCGCTGTAGAGCGAAAAATTCGACGGGGCGCGTCTTACCAAATCCGCGGCGCGCTCCATGTTGCCGGTGGCGTCCTTGATGCCGATGACATTGGGCACTTCGGTCAGGCGGATCACCGTGTCGTTGCTCATATCGGCAACCGTGCGCCCCGGGACGTTGTAGAGGATTTGCGGTAGATCGACCGCCTCCGCGATGGTGCGGAAGTGCCGGTACAGGCCCTCTTGCGTTGGTTTGTTGTAGTAGGGCACTACCGACAGGCTGTACCGTGCACCGACCTGCTTGGCATGCTTGGACAGTTCGATCGCCTCGCGCGTGGAGTTTCCGCCTGTGCCGGCGATGACCGGGACGCGGCCCGCCGCGTACGAGATCGTCGCCTCGATGATGCGCACGTGCTCCTCGACATCGACCGTCGGCGACTCTCCGGTCGTGCCGACGGCGACGATGGCCGCGGTACCTGCAGTGACGTGGAAGTCGACCAGCCCGCGCAGCGACTCAAGGTCGAGGCTCCCATCCTCATGCATGGGAGTAGCGATCGCGACGATGCTGCCAGTTATCATGCGCTGCCTTTACAAGAACGAGGCAAGTTTACCTCATCGAGGCGGCGACGAAAACACCAAATGCGCCGCCTTATGCCTCAATACGGGCGCAGATGCGCTGCACCATAGCAGGCTTGGGCAGATCGACGTAGACGTCTTCGTAAGCGACCACGCGCATCTTGCCCGCCACCGCTTGCAGCAGCTCGCCGGGGCGCAGCAGGAATGCCGGATTGCTCGGTTTGCCGAGCCGCTCGTTACCGACGGCAAATGTTTCATAGATCAGGAGACCGCCCGGCTTGAGCACGTCCAGCAAGGACGCGAACAGTGGACGATGCAGGTAGTTGGTCACCACCACCGCTTCGAACTCGCGCGCCGAGAACGGCCAGGGTGCCACCTCGAGATCGGCTTCACGCAGCGTGATTCCGGGCGTGGCGGCGAGGTCGGCGACAGCGCCTAGGTCGCGGTCCACCGCGGTGACTCGATAGCCCGCGGCGAGCAGCCAACGCGCGTGCCGGCCGGCTCCGCACGCCACGTCGAGCACATTGCCGGGCTTGGGGATGAGTCCCGCCCAGCGCACCACCCACGGCGAGACGGCCACGTCGCAGTGGGCTATGTTCACGCGGCGTCGTCGGGCGGGGGCGATAGTGCAGCGCTGCACGCGTCGCGCAGGCTGTCGAAATTGATCGGCTTGCTGAGCACGGCGCTGGCCCCGACGCGCTTCAAGCGGGCGACCACGGCCTCCTCGTCGCTCGCCGTCACGGCGATGAACAACGCTTGTGCGCAGGTCGGAAACATGCGCATCATCTTGATGACGTGGATTCCGTCCAGGGTGGGGAGTTTGTAGTCGATGAGGGCCAAGTCGATCGGGCGCGTGCGGGCGCACTCGAGGGCAGCCGGCGCGTCGGCGAACGAGATAACGTGGGCGTCCGGATCGAGTTTGGCGATCAACCGTTCCAGGATGACTCGGCCCGTCGACTGATCATCGAGAACCAGCACCGTTCGCCGATAGCTTCGCGCCTCGGAGATGCGATGCACGTTCATCCCGCGTACGCTACCAGTGCTTGGCCTGCGGCTGTGGCGCGTCCTGGAACTTGTCTCGTATCCCAAGCGCCTTCTCGAACTGCCGTATGAAGGCGTCCACGCAATTCGGATCGAAGTGAAGGCCGCGCTGGTCTTTCAGATACGCTTCCGCGTCGGGCACGCGCCAGGCCGGCTTGTAGGGCCGTACCGAAGTCAGAGCGTCGAACACGTCGGCTACCGCCACGATCCGCGCCGCCAGCGGAATCGCCGCTCCCGCCAAGCCGGTCGGATAGCCGCTGCCGTCGAATTTCTCATGATGGCCGAGCGCGATCACCGAACCCATGCGCAAGTACTTCGACGGGCTGTCCTTCAAGATGTCGTAGCCGATGCGAGGATGCTGCTTCATCACGGCGCGCTCGTCGGAATTGAGCGTACCGCGCTTGAGTAGGATCTGGTCGGGAATGCCGACCTTGCCGATGTCATGCATCGGGGAGGCGAGCTCGATGATGTCGCAGTCGTCTTCGGACAGGCGTAGCTCCTCCGCGATCAAGCGCGAGTACTTGGCCATGCGGATGATGTGATTGCCGGTTTCCTCGTCGCGGAACTCGCCCGCTTTGCCCAGGCGGAAAAGCGTCTCGACCTCGCGTAGGCGAATGTCGCGCACCGCCTCGCTGACTTGCTGCTCCAACAGCCGTGCGCGGTCCTTGATCACGATTTGCTGCCGGCGCATGGTGAGCAGATTGCGGCAACGCGCCCGGCATTCGAACGGATCGACCGGTTTGGTGAGAAAGTCTGTCGCGCCGGCGTCCAGCGCCCGATAGCGCACGTCCTTCTCGCCGAGAATAGTGACGACGACAATGGGCACATCGACGCAGGAGAAGATCTGGCGGATTCGGCGTATGGTCTCTACGCCGTCCAGCTGCGGCATCTTGTAGTCGGTGAGCAGCAGATCCACCGGATGTGTCTTGACCCACTCAATTGCAGCCAGCGGATCGGCGAAGGTATGGATGACCAAGTTCGCGTCGACGCCGCGCACGATCTCTTCCAGGATGACGCGGCTAGTCGATTGGTCGTCGATGATGACTACGTTGGCGCGATACGACGGGGCGCTGCGGATCTCGTGCACCGAAACGCGATCTCTAGGGGATTGGGATTCGCGGCCTGGCGTTGCGGTCATTATTAGAGTTCCTGCCTGGTATATACGCCGATCCAGCCCGGCGCTGTTAGCTCGCGCGCGAGTGCTGCACATGCTGTGTTAACACGTCCGGATGGGTTTTGCAAGTGGCTTCACAAGTGCGGGCTAGAGCGCGGCTCTAATGGCGTGCGCCACCGCGGCGACTGAAGGCAACTTGCTCGGCAAGGCGTTTGGCAGGGGCAACGCCACCACCTTGTCGGCCCGTAGCATATGCCCGGAGTGATGCACACCGGGGGTCGCCACCGGTATGTACACCTGCGGCTCACGCTCCAATTCGAGGCTGGGCGGGGCGATCACCACCGTCGGCACGCCGCTTCTCGGCGGCGCCCGCTCGTCGTTGATGCTGCTGATCCATGCCAGCGCATCTGCCTCGCCGCTCTCCAGCAGCGCATCAGCGGCAAAACGACGTGGGTTGTAGTGTGCTTGCCCGCGCGCGAGGCTCACGCGAAAGGGAAATCCAGTCTGCCAGAGCAGCACGGCGTTGAGGGTGAAGTCGCCGTCGCTGCCACCCAACGGAAGGGCCGCCGCGCGCCCGGCCCGGTTCAGGTCCGCCACCAGGCCGGTCAGCGTCTCGACTGCCAGTTCGCCGTGCGGAAACGCGAAATCAGCTGCGGCCCACGCCACCACTGGGTAGGCCGCATTGCGCAGCCGCTCGAGTAGGCCAGCGAGCACCGCCACCGCCACGCCGGCCACCTCGGTCACGGCGAGGCTGCGGCCGCGCGCCAGCGCGCGCAGCGCGCTCAACACTTCCGGTAAGTCCGAGTTGCGGCACACGGTGCGCAGCGGTGCGCCGGCCTCCGGCGCCGCTGCGAATGCGACTTCCGTGACTTCGCCGAGATATTCGACTTTGCGCGGCGCCGCGCTTTCGTCGAATAGACGTTGCTGCGGCCGCACGACGCGCTCGAGCAGGCGCGGAAAGCGACTGGCGGGATCGCCGCCGACGAACAGAAAATGGTCTGCGCGGTTGCGCGCTTCGGTGAGCGTGGTCGTGACCCAGCCGTGGGTTTGCATGGTCGACAAGTTGCGCAACTTGGCCGGCGAGTTAAGGTGATCCAAGGTCGCACCGCACGACTCGGCAAGGTCGACGATTGCGCGTGCGCCGGCGACGTCGACCGCGAGCCCGGCGAACAGAGGAAGCTTCGCTTCGCGCAGGATGCTCGCCGCGGCCTCGGCCGCCGCCGACAGGGGTGCGGGACGCCCCGCCACGCGGGGAGAGCGCTCGCCGCTCGTCGCGCCACCGACGCGCGTGTAGGCGCGACGGCTTCGCTGACAAGCGTTGGCGCCAATCTCGAGGTTCGTTCCGTTCGACTGCAGTTCGAGATCGTCGCACAGGAGTCCGCAAAACGGACAGGCGACGTGCCTGAGCAAGCGAGGATCGGCCATGATGCGAGGAGGTTTTCGTGCCGGCCGCGAAGCGAACAACGCGGCAAATTTGTTATATTAGCCTGAATCGGGTGACACCAAGACCGAATCAAACTGCGCCCGGCTCGTGACGTTTGTCCAATCGATGATCGCTTCCCCGCCAGAAGATCCACTAGAGATAAGCGTCGAAGCGCCTGCGCGCCTGCATTTCGGTTTTTTCGATCTGCAACGCGAAGTCGGCCGGCGTTTCGGCAGCTTCGGTCTCACGGTGAGCGGCATCGCGACTCGGCTGGTCGCGCGGCGTGCGTCGGGAACGCGGGCGCACGGTGTCGAGCAGGAACGCGTACTCGAATTCGCCCGGGCGCTGCAGTGCGTGCACCCGGGCCTGGAAGGTGTCGAAGTCGAGGTGCAGCAGGCGATTCCCGCTCACGCGGGTTTGGGTTCGGGTACGCAGCTCGCTTTGGCGGTCGGCACGGCGCTGATGCGGCTGGCCGGCCATCATTTGCCGCCGGCGGAGATCGCCCGCCGGCTCGCTCGGGGCGCGCGTTCCGGCGTGGGGATCGGTGCGTTCGGGCATGGGGGATTTCTGATTGACGGCGGCCATGGACGGGCAAACGGCGTGCCGATGATCACGGCGCGAGTCGACTTCCCGGCATCCTGGCGCGTTCTGCTGGTGCTCGATCGCGGTGCGCCTGGCGTGCACGGGCCGGCCGAGCGGGCAGCGTTTGCCGCCCTGGCCGAGCTGCCTGCGGCGTTGTCGGCGCATCTGTGCCGCTTGATCCTAACCCGCGTCCTCCCGGGCTTGGTCGAGCAAGATCTCGATGAATTCGGCTCGGCGCTCACCGAAGTGCAGCAGCGCATGGGCGAGCACTTCGCGCCGGCGCAGGGAGGCCGCTTCGCCAGCGCGCGGGTGGCCGACGTGCTGACCTGGCTGCAAGCCCATGGTGTCACCTGCGTCGGACAGAGCTCGTGGGGCCCGACCGGCTTCGCGATCGTCGAGTCGGAGGCGCGCGCAAGGCAGTTGCTCGCCGCGCGAGAAGCGATCGCGCTCGCGCCGGAACTCGAGCTTCGTGTGGTCAGCGGGCGTAACCGCGGCGCCGACGTTCGCGCGTCTGCGCGTCACGCGTCGGCGACGCTGGTCACGGCCAAGTAAGGCGCTTTTAGTCTCTTGGGATTGCCACCATGGAAAAACCCTTCCTGCTGCACATGTTCACGCCTTCGGTCAACGTCAGTCCGTTCGACGTCAATATGGCGTACGACGCGGGATATCACGCCGTGATCCCTTATACCAATGTGCCGCTCGACCAGATTGCGCCGCTCACGCAAGACGCGATCTTCTCGCGCGGACCGAAGGGTGCGAAGCGCACCGGTTTGTTTATCGGCGGTCGCGAAATCGGCCTGGCGGCAGACATGCTGGAAGCCGCCAAGAAGGCCATGGTGCCGCCGTTCGAAGTGTCGGTGTTCGCCGATCCGAGCGGCGCCTTCACCACCGCTGCCGCAATGGTGGCTTGCGTGGAAAGGCAGCTGCGCAAGGCTCATCAAACCGACCTGAGCGGGAAGAGCGTGGTGGTCCTGGGCGGGACCGGTCCGGTGGGCGCGGCCGCAGCCGTGCTCGCTTCCAGCGCCAGCGCAAGAGTGCGCATCGCGAGCCACTCGAGCGCCACACGCGCGCGCATGACGAGCGAAGTGCTCAACGAGCGCTACGGTGCCGCGACCGAACCGGCCGACTCGAGCCCCGGCGAGCACAAGAACACACTGCTCGCGCAAGCGCACGTGCTGCTCGGTTGCGCGAAGGCGGGCGTGCAAGCGATGAGTAAACAAGAGCTCGCGCTCGCCCCGAATTTGTTGGTGGCTGCCGATCTCAATGCCGTGCCTCCCGCCGGCATCGAGGGCATCGGCATGATGGACGACGGGAGCGCGCTCGCGGCCGCGTCAGGCAAAGCGCTCGGCGTGGGCGCGCTCGCAGTCGGAAATATCAAGTACCAAGTTCAGCGCGGTATGCTCGAGCAAATGCTGCAGGCCGAAAAGCCGCTCTATCTCGACTTTCGCCAAGCATTCGATTTGGCGCGCAAGCTGACCGCCTAAGTGGCATATTTGATCGCTGCCATCGCCGGCCGCATGCTGGCGCAATCGGCCTCGCGAGGTGGCTATCGCGTAGTCGTGCTGGACTTGTTCAACGATCAGGACACGCAGCGCCTGGCCTGGCGCAGCCAGCAGGTGGAGGGTCGCGGCGGAGGGCTGGGCGGATTCGATGCGGCGAGCTTGCTGGCGGCGCGCGCCGCCTTGGCCCCCAGCGAGGTAGAAGGCATCGTGTACGGTTCGGGTTTCGAAGACGATGTCGAGTTGCTGTGCGCGCTGCGCGGGGGCGAACGCATCTTCGGCAATCCGCCTGAAGTGGTCGATCGCCTCAAGCAGCCGGACGCTTTTTTTCGATTGTTGGACGAGCTGCGCATTCCGCATCCGGACGTCTCTTTCTCGCCGCCTGGCGACGCGCAGAACTGGGTCGTCAAGAGCATAGGCGGCAGCGGCGGCGCGCACGTGCGTCCGGCCGCGCAGGCGTCTCGCGACGGCGCCGCGCGGTGCTATTTTCAGCGTTGGGTCACGGGCACGAGCTACTCCGTGTCATTTCTCGCGAACCGGAAGCGCGCTCTAGTGCTCGGTTTCAATCGGCCATGGACGGTTGCCCTCGGCGATTGGCCGTATTGCTACGGCGGGGCGATAAGCCGCGTCGAGCTGCCGGCGCGCACGGCACAGGTGATTACGGGCGAGATCGATCGCCTAGTTGCGGCAAGCGGGCTGGTCGGACTGAACGGCATGGATTTCGTGCTCGACGAGGGCGGTCGCCATCAGGTCATCGAAGTCAACCCGCGTCCGCCCGGCACGCTAGACTTGTACGACGCCGACTGCGAGCAAGGCCTGTTTCATTGGCACTTGCGCGCTTGCGAGGGGGACTTGCCCGAGCGCTTGTTCATCGCCGCCCGCATCCGCGCACACGCCGTAGTGTATGCGCCGGCTGCGCTGACCTTGCGCCCGGGTGTTGCCTTTCCCGATTGGTGCAGCGACCTCCCGCGCGAGGGAGAGCGATTCGCCGCGCGCATGCCGGTGTGTATGGTCCACGCGGAAGGGGACGATCTCGCGCAGGTCCGGGCGCTCGTCCTCGAGCGGTGCGCAACTGCTTCAACTTGTCTCGCGTGAGGCGGCATGAGCGAACCATCGCAGCAACTCGATCGAAACTCCGCTTGGCCGAGTGTGAATGCGCTTAGCGCACCGCTCGTACGCGCCCTGTGCGTGGATGCGGCGAGTTTGCGCATCGGCGTCGAGCGCGCAGCAACTGGCGCCGTCGTGGTCGACGCCGGCATCGCCCAGTTGGGAGGCTTGGAGGCCGGACGGCGCATCGCCGAGATTTGCTTGGGCGGCCTGGGCTCGGTGGCCTTCGGTGCGGGCAATTCGGCTTGGCCCGTCGTAGTCAACGTGCACACCGCGAATCCTGTGCTCGCGTGTCTGGGCAGCCAGTACGCGGGCTGGAGTCTCAGCGCCGGCGAAGGCAAGGAGAAGTTCCGGGCGCTGGGCTCGGGCCCGGCGCGCGCGATCGCCGCCAAAGAAGAGCTTTTCACCGAGCTTGGCTACCGCGATCGCGCGAGCGAGACGACCCTGGTGCTCGAAGTCGATCAAGCGCCGCCGCAGGCGATCATCGACAAGGTGGCGCGCGACTGTGGCGTGCCGGCGCAGTCGCTCACTTTCATCTTGACGCCGACGCGCAGTCTGGCCGGGCTGACGCAGATCGTCGCGCGGGTGGTGGAAGTCGCGCTACATAAAGCACACGCACTGAAGTTTCCGCTCGATCGGATCATCGATGCGTTCGGTAGCGCACCGATACCGCCGCCGGGCAAAGATTTCTTGAGCGCGATGGGTCGCAGCAACGACGCCATTCTATTCGGCGGCACGGTACAGCTGTTCGTGCGCAGCGACGACAAGACCGCGGGCGAACTCGCCGACAAGCTGCCGAGCAGCGCCTCGCGCGATTTCGGCAAGCCGTTTGCGCAAATCTTCAAGGACTACGGCTACGACTTCTACCAGATCGACCCCATGTTGTTCGCGCCTGCCGCCGTGATCGTGAGCAACCTGGAGACGGGGCGCTCGTTTCGCGCCGGCGCATTGCGCGAAGACCTGATCCGGGCTTCTTTCGGCGCATGATGCGCGTCGCCATCATGACCGACATCGCCGGTTGGCACGGCGCGCGACTGCGCCGGGCATTCAAGGCGCGCGGTGTGCAGGCGAAGTACGTGTCGTTCACGCAGTGCGCTTTCGATCTATCGAATCGGCGCCGTCCGGTCGTGCTGCCGGGTTTTGCCGACACCTGGCCGGACGCCGTCTTCGTGCGCGCGATCCCCGCCGGCTCGTTCGAGCAAGTGACCTTAAGGCTGAGCGTGCTGCACGCGCTGCGTGATCTGGGTGTCGTCGTCTTCAACGACGCGCGTGCCATCGAGCGCAGCGTCGACAAGGCGATGACAAGTTTTCTTCTGCAACGCGCCGGTGTCGCTTCACCGCCTACCTGGGTGACGGAGTCCAGCGTCCAGGCGCGCAGGCGCCTGTTGGCCGAGACGGCGCGCGGCCATGATGTGGTGGCGAAACCTTTGTTCGGTTCGCAAGGCCAAGGCCTCGTTCGATTGGGCGCCGGCGCGGACCTCCCGCAGCCGAGCGAGTATGCCGGTGTGTACTACTTGCAGCGTTACGTCGATCGCGGTCCGACCGTATGGCAGGACTGGCGCGTGCTGGTGGCGGGCGATCGGCCGATCGCGGCGATGCTGCGGCACGGCAAGAGCTGGATCAGTAACGTGGCGCAGGGCGCGCGCTGCGAGCCGGTCGAGTTGACTGCCGAACTCGGCGACCTCGCCTGTGCCGCTACGCGCGCGGTCGGCGCGGACTATGCAGGTGTGGACATCGTGCGTGATCGCGAGGGCCTACTACAGGTGCTCGAGGTCAATAGCATTCCCGCATGGAAGGGACTACAGAGCGTCACCGGCTTCGACGTCGCGCAATGTTTGGTCGATGACTTGCTCTCGCGCAAGCTCCAAGAGCGGCAGCGGGCGATCTCGTGATGGCACCGCAGACCACCGACCGGGCGGCGGAGCTCGCCGCGATCCTGGGCCGAGCGTGCGAGTTGGATGTATTGGCTTTCAAGCCCGGCAATGTCAGCGTGACCTCGCCCGGGCACGGCATGACCGCCCAGGATTTCTTTGCCAGCGCGCGAGTGGTCGTGGCTCCGCTTACCGCTCCGCACGGCAAAATTGGCGAGCGCATCCTGGCCGCGATCGCAGCGACGCAAGCCGCGGTCAACTGCAATACCAACCTCGGCATCGTGCTGCTCGCGGCTCCCATGTTGCATGCTTGGCTCGGCGCGCGGGTCGGTGACTCGCCGCGCGCGCGCCTGCAGTCGGAGTTGGCTGCTCTGACCGTCGAGGATGCGCGACTCATGTATGAGGCGATCCGCATAGCCAAGCCCGGTGGCATGGGGACAAGCGCGCGCCACGATTTGCGCGACGAACCGCAGATCACGGCGCTTGCTGCAATGCAAGAAGCGGCCGACCGCGACGGCATTGCGCGCCAATACGCGACAGGGTATCGTGACGTTTTCGACATCGGTGCACCTCGCTATCGTGCCGGCGTAGCGGCCTGGTCGAGCGAAGAATGGGCTGTGACGGCGACCTTCCTCGCGCTGCTCGCGCATCTCCCCGATAGCCTCATCACACGCAAGCACGGGGCGGATGCGGCGCGGCGGGTGAGTGAGACGGCCGCTGGTTTGTCCGCCAAGATCGATCGCGTTTCCCATCCGCGCGTGCTCGCAGCCGAGCTGCAAAGATGGGACAGAGAACTAAAACGAGCCGGGCTCAATCCCGGCACTACTGCCGATCTCACTGTTGCCAGCGTGCTTGCAGCGCGATCGGAGGAGTTGCTGCAAAGATCCGGATCGATTCCGGATCGTGCCGGTAGCAAGCAAGGGGAGCGAACAACCGCTCAGGCTTTCAAACCAACGAGACAGGAGACTTGAAGATGGCAAAAATCGATCGCGTAATGGTGGGTGAATCGCTGGTCGGCGACGGCAATGAGGTGGCGCACATCGATCTGATCTTGGGACCGCGCGGCAGCGCGGCCGAGATGGCGTTTTGCAATGCGCTCACCAACAACAAGGACGGCTTCACCTCCCTGTTGGCAGTGGTCGCTCCCAACCTGCTTGCCAAGCCCAATACCGTGATGTTCAACAAAGTGACCATCAAAGGCGCCGACCAGGCGGTACAGATGTTCGGCCCGGCGCAGCGCGCGGTCGCCATGGCGGTGGCGGATTGCGTGCAGGACGGCACGATTCCGGCCAATGAAGCCGACGACGTGTTCGTATGCGTCGGTGTGTTCATACACTGGCTGGCGAAGGATCACACCAAGATTCAGGACTTCAACTACCAAGCGACCAAAGAGGCGCTGAAACGCGCGGTCGCCGGCGAGCCCAAGGCTTCCGAAGTGGTGGCCAAGAAGGGCACGGCCGATCATCCGTTCCAGGCTCACAAGTAATCCGGCTTTGCGGGAGCAAGCCTCGGTCCATGGCCGGGGCTTTGTCTTTTCTGCCCTTGCTGCTATTGCGGCGACGCGCGCGCGCCGTGTTACTGAGCTTCCAGTTCTTGCGATCCGATAGCACCCGAATGCAGCGCGGTGGCGATCAGCGCGCCCGCGGCGCCGATCGACTTCAACCGGCGCAGATCTTCGCCGCTTCGCACTCCGCCGGCGGCGTAGACCTCGCAGTCCGGCCGGCTCGCCTTGAGCTTGCCGATCAACTCGAGGTCGGGACCTAGATCGGCGCCCACCCGGCTCAAGTTCATCGCCAAGACTTGGCGTGGCCACGACGACGGCGTTTGCAGTAACATCGGATCGCCGTAGAACACCCCGTCCTTCCAGTCGAGCGACAACACCATGCGCGAGCCCGGGTGAGACAGAAGCGCGGTATCGGTCAAGGTTTCGCTCCCCACGACTGCGGTGATCCCGGGGCTGTCGGCCCAGCGCGCGAGACCGGCGCGGTCGCGCACTCCAGCGTCGAGCCAGAGTTCGACATGAGGAAATCGCAGGCGCAGCGCGGCGACGTGGACTCCGTTATCGCCTAGGCCGCGTATCGCATCGAGGTCGGCGACATAGACGGTGCGAAACGGGTGCAGATCCACCAGCGCCTGCACGATGGCAGCCGGCTCGGCGCTTGGGCATAATTTCGATTCTATCGGCCGATAGCGGTCGCGCTCACCGCGGCGCGCGTGCACGACGACACCGCCCATCAAATCGATCACCGGAATGACGTTCATACTCATCGCATGAGGGTCTTAGTCTATGAATTTATCACGGGCGGCGGGCTGATCGGCGCGAATCTGCCGACTGCGCTCGCGCACGAGGCGCGCATGATGGTGGCGGCGCTGGTGCGTGATCTAGGCGAGATTCGCGGTGTCACGGTGAGCGTGTGTCAGGATCCGCGCGTCGAGCTACCCGCCCTGAACGCCCTATGGCTGGTGCCGCGCGCCGGTGAAGACGGCGAGGCGCTGTTCCATCGAGCGCTGGCTCTGTGCGATGCGGTGTGGCCGATTGCGCCCGAGAGCGGCGGCGTGCTGGAGCGCTTGAGCCGGGAAATCCTCGGCGCGGGGAAGTTACTGCTGGGCTCGACTCCCGCCGCCGTTCGCTTGGCGGCGAGCAAGCGTGCCACGGCCGAGGCGCTGCGAGCGGCAGGCGTGGCGAGCGTGCCGACCTACGCGAACGCGACGGACATGGCGCATAGCGACGGCGCGTGGGTCGTCAAGCCGGACGACGGTGCGGGCTGCGTCGGCGCCCGTATCCTGCCCGGCAGCGCGGCGGCGAGTGCCTTCTTGTCGGATGCGCGCGACGGAAGCTGGGTCGCGCAGCCGTGGCTGACCGGCCAGGCGCTCAGCCTTTCCGTGCTGTGCAAGGACGGGCGTGCGGCGCTGTTGAGCGTCAACCAGCAGCGTGTGGCGGTCGATCTCGGCGAAGTCAAGGTCACCGCGCTCACCATCAACGCGCGACGCGACACCACGGGCGATTACCAGCGAATAGCCGCCGCGATCGTCGCCGCGCTGCCGGGCCTGTGGGGGTACGTGGGTGTCGACTTGATCGACACTGCATCCGGACCCGTCGTGCTCGAAGTCAATCCGCGGCTCACCACCTCTTTTTGCGCGATGCGCGAAGCGTTCGGCGAGAACATCGGCCGGCGCGTGGTCGATCTGCTGCGCCGCGGCGATCTCGCATCCGTCGATCTGCCCGCGGGTCAGGCGGTCGAACTCACGCTATGCCCGGCGACCCCGTAGTCGGGTGGGACATCGGCGGCGCGCATCTTAAGTTTGCGCGGCTCGACGAGCACGGCGCGGTGGCCGAGGTCGTGCAGTTGCCGTGTGCCTTGTGGCAGGGTGTGGCGCAGCTGCATGCAGCGCTAGAGCGCGTCCTCACGCGCTCGATGAAAGGCGTGGTGCACGCCGTTACCATGACGGGCGAGCTGGCCGACAACTTCGCCAATCGCAGCGAAGGCGTGCGTGCGATCGTCGCCGCGATGCGAGAACGGCTGGCGGACGCTCCTCTGTTTGTCTATGCGGGCAAGCGTGGCTTCGTGCCGGCCGGCGGGCTCGAGGCCGTCGACGCGATGCAGGTCGCCTCGGCGAATTGGCGCGCCGCGGCCGAGTTTATTGCGCGGCGGCTCGCCTCGGGGATGCTGGTAGACGTCGGCAGCACCACCGCGGATTTCACCATCGTGCGCGATGGCGCGGTGCATGCGCTCGGCGCGAGCGACGCCGAGCGACTGGCGCAGGAGGAGTTGG
>CAZILI010000039.1:13583-15356 GCA_964539965.1 uncultured Burkholderiales bacterium
ACGGCGGCGCGTGAGGCGGTGTTGAGCTACATGGCGCAGGAGGAGTTGGTCTACACAGGAGTGGTGCGCACGCCGGTGTTTGCCTTGGCGTCCCGCGCGCCGCTCGACGGGCACTGGCTCGGCGTCATGGCGGAGATATTCGCGACCGCCGCCGACGTATATCGACTCACCGAGGAACTGCCGCCGGAGGCCGATCAGTATCCGAGCGCGGACGGACAGGACAAATCGATCCATGCGAGCGCGCGCCGGCTTGCTCGCATGGTGGGGCGCGATGTCGAATCGGCCGATCTCGCGGTGTGGCGCCGCCTCGCCCGATGGTTCGCCGACAGGCAGCTCGATAGTTTGCGCTGCGCTCTGGCGCGCGCGATTTCGCGCGATCTCCTGCCCGAGGCGGCGCCCATCGTGGGCGCCGGGGTCGGACGATTTCTCGCCCGCAAGCTCGCCGAGGGCAGCCGGCGGCCGTATGTCGATTTCGCGGCACTGGTGCCGATCGCCGGCGCCGAGCCACAGTGGGTAGCGTACTGCGCGCCGGCCGTGGCATTGGCCTGTCTTGCCTATGCGAGATAATCTGAGTGTCGTGAAGCTCGGCGGTAGTCTCGCCGACGACGAGCTGCTCGAACATTGGCTCGCCATGCTGGCGCAAGACGGCGCCGGAAAGGTGGTCGTCGTCCCCGGCGGCGGCCCGTTCGCCGATCAGGTGCGCGCGGCGCAGGCGCGCTGGCGCTTCGCCGATCCGGTCGCGCACGCGATGGCGCTCCACGCCATGGATCAGTACGCGCATATGATGTGCGGCATCGAGCCGCGGCTTGCGCTAGCGCGCGATGAGACGACCCTCAAGGACGGTCTGAATCGCGGACGGGCGGTGGTATGGCAGCCGAGCGCGCAGGTGCTGGCGCAGCCGGACATCGAAGCAAGCTGGGAAGTGACCTCCGACAGCTTGTCGGCCTGGCTTGCTCGCCGGATGGCGGCGCGCGCGCTGATTTTGGTCAAGGCGCTGCCCGCTGCCCGCTTGGCACTGCCGTTAGGCGATCTCGCTCGATCCGGGGTTGTCGACGCGGCGTTCACGCGCGCTCTGGCTGGCGCGGATTTTTGTGTAAGCCTGGTTTCGAAGACCGCGATAGAGACGGTCCGCGCGCGCCTACGATACTCCAGTACTATGTAGGGTACGCTCCTTGTAGGCTACTGTGGATAAGCCATGCAGGGGTATACTCCCTACATCTCTGCTGTCCCGAACAGCATCCAAACGCCACAACCGACCAGCACCACGCCGGCCGCGCCCGCGATCCACTGCCCGGCGGGAAGCGCCTTCTCGACCATCACGAAAGCGCAAATGAGCGCGATCCACAGCACGCTCATGACGCCCGTGACGAACAGCAGCAGCATCAACGCCCAGCAGCATCCGACGCACAGCGCGCCGTGGCGCAAGCCCATGACGAACGCTCCGCTCACACCCGGGCGCCATTCGGACAACAGAAAGCCGAGCGGAGAGCGGCATTTGGCCAAGCAGCGCTGCTTGAGAGGCGTCCACTGAAACACACCGGCACCGACGAGCAGCAATCCGCCGAGCACATGGCTGGTCGAAACCATTTGCGGCGACAGCAGCGCCGCCGCGTGCATGATCCACTGCGCCAGCGCGGCCGCCGCGCTAAAGCCGGACCATACGGCGAGGTAGCCGGCCGCGAACAGCGCGACGCGCAATCCGGTGTCAGCGTGCGAGTCCTTGGTCGGATTCATTTTGGCGAACATCAGCAACATGGGGGTGGCCGACGGCAG
>CAZILI010000040.1:0-15171 GCA_964539965.1 uncultured Burkholderiales bacterium
AACTCCTTCTCGCGCATCGCAACCTTGCCCGCCCGCTCGCGCGCATTGCGCACAAGCAACTTCGGGAACGTATCGAGCAAGGCGTCCATTTGCGCTAGCTGCCTATACTGCCACCGGTTTCGGCCTGCGGCCCGCTTGTGGATGCGGGCTAGAGCAGCATACCCCCCACCTAGGCCGCGACATCGGCGTCGTCTTGGCCGAGATAGGCCTTTTGCACATGCCGGTTACTCTGCACCTGCTCGGGTGTGCCCTCGGCGATCTTCTGGCCGAAGTTGAGCACCGTGATGCGACTGGAGATATCCATCACCACCCCCATATCGTGCTCGATCATGACGACGGTCGTGCCGCGGTCTTCGTTGATGTCCAACACGAAGCGCGCCATGTCTTCTTTCTCTTCGGCGTTCATGCCGGCCATCGGCTCGTCGAGCAAGAGAATCTTGGGCTCGAGCGCCAGCGCGCGCGCCAGCTCCACGCGCTTTTGCAAGCCGTAGGCTAAGGTACCGACGACTTTCTTGCGGATGTGTTGGATCTCCAGAAGATCGATGATGTCTTCGACAAAGCGCCGATGTGCCACCTCTTCGCGCTGTCCGCGCCCGAAGTAAATCCCGCCCGACAGCAAGCCCTCGCGCTGCCGCGTGTGGCGGCCGATGAGCAAGTTGTCGAGCACGCTCATGCCCTTGAACAGCGCAATGTTTTGGAACGTGCGCGCCAAGCCGAGCTTGGTGCGATGCGCCGGCGACACGCGGGTCAGGTCGCGGCCTTCCAAGCGAATCGCGCCCTGCTGCGGCCGATACACCCCACTCACGCAGTTGAGCACGCTAGTCTTGCCGGCGCCGTTCGGACCGATGATGGCGTGAATGGCGCCGCGCTCGACGGTGAACGACACGTTCTTGATCGCGGTCACCCCGCCGAAGCGTAGCACGATGTCGTCGACTTCAAGCATGGCTAGCTGCGGCGCGCATGGCGCACCCTACCTGTGACGCCGCCGTAGGGTGCGTCCCACGCACCATCTCGACCGTCGTTTCGGTGCGCAGTGCGCACTCTCCGCGACGCAACACCCTTCACTTCCACACCCGACGATCGTCGATGCGCTTGGCGCTCTCGGGAATACTGCCTGGCGCGACCAGTTCGACCTCGCCGCGCACCTTGACCTGCTCGCGCAAGGCCTCGGCGAGCCGATCGGCGAGCCCCGCCTGATCGGGCGCGCTGCAGTTCAATTCGACCTCGTAGCGCAGTTGATCCTGGTGCCCCTCGCGCGTCACCACGGCTTGATAGCGGCCGACCTCGACGAAGCGTTTCATGACCGCGTCGATTTGGCCGCCGCGAACGAACATGCCTTTCACCTTGACCGCGTCACCCACCCGGCCCAGGATGCCGGCGAGCTTGGGCGCGGTGCGCCCGCACGTGCACACCTCGTGCGGCAGGAAGGTGCTCAAATCGCCGGTCGCGAATCGCAACAGCGGATAGGCGTGATCGAAGATCGTGGCGACGGTTTCGCCGGGCTGGCCAGGCTCGACCGGCGTGCGAGTGTCGATGTCGAGCACCTCGACAATCGCCTCCGAGTGCAAGTGCATGCCGTCCTTTTGCGGACACTCGTAGGCGAGGCAGCCGAGATCGGCCGTACCGTAGCCCTGCAGCACGCGCACACCGAAGTCTTCTTCCAATTCTTTGCGCAGCGAAGGCGGCAGCATTTCCGCTGTCACGAACGCGGCCTCGATGGCGAGTGCGCTCCCGGCCTCGCGCGCCTTGCTGAGCAGCGCGTGCAAGAAACTGGGCGTGCCCACGTATCCGCTCGCCTTGAGGTCTGCGGCCATGCGCACCTGCAGTTCGGTCTGCCCGACACCAGCCGGCACCACCACGCAACCCAATGCACGCAGCGCGCCGTCGAACATGAAACCCGCCGGCGTCATGTGATAGGAAAACGTGTTCTGCACCACATCGCCAGCGCGAAATCCCGCCGCCGCAAGCGCGGGCGCAAAGCGCCAGAAGTCCGCGCCCTCGCCCTGCGGATCGAAGATATTGCCCGGCGACATGAACACGCGCTGCAGCTTGGCCAAGCCGACCGCCGTCAAGCCGCCGAACGGAGGGTCCCCTCGCTGGATAGCCGCGAGATCGTCCTTGCGCGTGATCGGTAGCCGAGCGAGCGCCGACAGGCCGCCCACCTCGGCGGGCGTCACGCCAGCGGCGTCGAGCTGGCTGCGCACGCGCGGCGCATTGACGTAGGCGTGCGCGACGGTTTCGGCGAGCCGGCGATCCAAGTAGTCGCCGCGCTCGCGCGCGGTCAAGCACTCCAAGCGAGCGTCGTGCAGGCGGCTTTCTCTCAGCGCTTTCACGGCTTGTCTACCTTCATCCCCGTACGCAGGCCTGCGCGCTCAACTCAACCAGCGCTTGCGCCGCTTGTAGAACTTCAAGTTGCGATAGGTCTTCTTCTCGCCCTCGGCACCGGCGCCTAGATAGAATCGTTTCACGTCCTCGTTGCTGCGCAGCTTGGCCGAATCGCCGTCCAGCACGACCCGCCCCTGCTCCATGATGTAGCCGTAGTCGGCAATCGACAGGGCGAGATTAGCATTCTGCTCGACCAACAAAATGGTGGTCTTCTCTTGACGGTTGATGCGCTGCACGATGCCGAAGATCTCTTTCACCAGCAGCGGCGCCAAGCCGAGCGAGGGCTCGTCGAGCAAGATCAGCTTGGGGCGCGCCATCAAGGCGCGGCTGATGGCGAGCATCTGCTGCTCCCCACCCGACAGGTATCCGGCCAGCTGGCTACGTCGCTCTTTCAAGCGAGGGAAATAATCGAAGCAGAGTGCATGGTCGCGCTTGGCGGCGGCGCGATCGCGGCGCGTGTAACCGCCCATGACGATGTTCTCGTCCACCGTTAGATCTTCGAACACGCGCCGGCCTTCCATCACCTGAAAGATGCCGCGACGCACGATCTGCTCGGCCTCTAGGCGATCGATGCGCTCGCCCATGAACTGCACATCGCCGTCGGTGACCTCCCCTTCCTCGGCTTTGAGCAGGCCGGAGATCGCCTTGAGCGTCGTGCTCTTGCCGGCGCCGTTGGAGCCGAGCAACGCCACGATCTTACCCTCGGCCACCTGAAGCGACAGCCCCTTCAGAACCAAGATCGCTTTGTCGTAGATGACTTCTACGTTGTTGACGGCGAGCACGATCGAACCCCGCGGGCGCGAACGGCGCGCCGTCTGATCGGTGAAACGAGTATCGCGCGCTCCCTACATGCCCAACCACTCGGGCTTGCGCGGCACGTCGTACTCTTTCACCTTGACCAGCTTGCCGCCTTGGATCATGAAGATCGGCGTGCGCGTGGCCGGCCGGCGATCGTTCGGCGCATAGGTGAGCGCCGGCACCAGCCCGCCGACGTCGTAGTTCGCCAGGGTCTCGAACGCCTTGCGGATCCCCTCTCCGTTGAGTTGCCCCGCCTTGTCGGCACGCTTGAGCGCCTCGACGAACACGGTCGCGCTCACCCAGCCGCGCACGTAGATCGCATCGAGCGAAGTTTTCGGGGTTCGTCCTTTGTTGAATTCGAGGATCGGCTTCATGCCCGGCGCCTCGGTGCCGTACGGCACATGCGGCATCACGCCGGTCACGCCTTCGGCTGCGCCGCGCGCCACCTCGATCAGTTTCTCGCTGAAGCCGTACGGATTGGAGCCGAACTTGACCTTCAAGCCGAGCTTTTGCGCGTCGCGCAGGATGATCGACACCCCGGTGGTGGTGACGTTGATGTAGGCGTAGTTGGCGCCGGCCTTTTGCATGTTGAGCAACTGGCTGGTGGCATCTTGGAAGTTTCCGGGGACGACCTCTTCGCTCGCTACTTCGATGCCGTTGTCCTTGGCGAACGCCTTGCCCGCGGCGATAGGCGAGCGGCCGTAGGGATTGTCGCCGTAGATGAACGACACCTTCGGGCCGCCTTCTTTGCCGCCCCAATCCTCCTTTACCCACATGAGCCAGGCGCGCAGCTGATCGGAATAGCTCGGCGCGGCGAAAAAATTGAACGGCGTCTTGCTCGGATCGGTCAGATGCGCCGAGAAGGAGGCGGAGACGTAGGGGATCTTGTCCTTGTTGACCATCTCTTTGAGTGCTTCGGTGTCGCCGGTGCCCCAGCCGCTGATCATGATGACTTGCTCGTCCCCGACCAGGCGCTTGTAGGCAGCCACCGCCTCAGGAATCTTATAGCCGTAGTCGACTTCCACCAACTTGATCTTCTTGCCGTTGACACCGCCGCCGGCGTTGGTGAACTCGATGTAGTCGCGCACCCCTTGCGCGTAGGGCTTGCCCACGTCGGAGGTGATCCCGGTCAGATCGAAAATACCCCCGACCTTGATCTCTTGCGCTTGACCGACTGGCGCGAAACCGAACAACAACGCGGCGGCGATCGTGATCGCACCGTGCATTGACTTAAACCAAGTGCTGGCCATGGATTTCTCCTCTGTTTTTTGTGCGTCTGAACACGCTGCGCCCGATACTAACAAGCCCACTAGCACTAGGCAAGGCAGCGTGAATGCTACACTTTTCAACGCATGGACGGCGAAAACGCGGACCGCGTCTACCAACCCATTCGCGCCTCGCGCAGCGAATACGTTGAACTGAACGGGCTGCGCTACCACGTGCGCAGCTGGGGCGAGCGCGAGGCGCCGAAGTTGTTCTTGTTGCATGGCTGGATGGATGTAGCGGCGTCGTTCCAATTCCTAGTCGACGCGCTGCCAGCGGCTTGGTGCTTCATCGCGCCCGACTGGCGCGGCTTCGGCCTCACGCAATGGGCAGGCCCGGCGTATTACTTTCCCGACTATTTCGCCGACCTAGATGCGCTGCTCGACCGCTACGAGCCGCACGCTCCGGCGAATCTTATCGGCCATAGCATGGGCGGAAACATCGCCGGGTTGTACGCCGGGGCACGGCCGGCGCGCATACGCCGCCTCGCCATTCTGGAGGGCTTCGGACTGAAGCCGACCGCGCCGGAGAAATCCCCCGAACGCATCGCCAAATGGCTCGATCAACTTAAGGCCCCGCCTGCCTTTCGCCCCTACGGCGGCTTCGACGAACTGGCGGCGCGGCTGCAATCCAACAACCCACGGCTGAGCGAGGCCAAGGCGCAGTTCCTTGCGCGGCATTGGGGGCGTTTGACTCCGAACGGCCAAGTCGAACTGGCGAGCGATCCGCGTCACAAGCTCATCAACCCGGTCCTATACCGGCTGGAAGAAGCGCGCGCGTGCTGGCGGCGGATCGGCGCGCCGGTGCTATGGGTGCGCGGCGCCGACTCGAACGTGATCGCCCATCAAACCTCGGGCGAGCAGGACTACGCCGAGCGCATGGCTTGCTTCGCGCAGCTGCGCGAAGTCGTAATACCCGAGTGCGGCCACATGATGCACCACGACCAGCCCGAACAGCTTGCCACGTTGATCGAGGCGTTTTGCGCCTAGCCTGTACGTAACGGCCGTGCGATCCGCGCTCGCGGTGCTGCAACGCGAGATTGACCGGCGGCGAACATTCTGTGCCACAATCGCGGCGGCAAAGAAGAAGGTTGCGCGAGGAGGAGCATGAAAATCAGCATCCGCCATCAGCGGGATTTCTATTCCGGATTGATCTTTTTGGTGTTCGGCCTCGCCGCCTTCTTGCTGGCGGGCAAGCACTCCATGGGCACCGCGGTGCGCATGGGACCCGCCTACTTTCCCACCGTCCTGGGACTGCTGCTCGCCTTCATCGGCGCCGTTATCATCGGCCGCTCGCTGGTGTTGCACGGACCCAAAGTCGACAAGCTGGCGTGGCGGCCGCTGCTGCTGGTTCTGCTGGCGGTGATTGCCTTCGGCGTTTTGCTCGAGCCGTTCGGCTTGATCGCAGCGACGGTTGCGATGATCGTGATCGCGTGCTTCGCTGCTTGGAGCTCGTATTCCTGGCGTGACATCGCGCTGCTCATCGCGTTCTTGCTGATCCTCGCCTTGGGCCTGTTTGTATACGGCCTGGGCCTGCCGCTTAAAGTTTGGCCCTGGTAGCGCGATGGAGACCCTGCTCACCAACCTGGGTATGGGCTTCGGCGTCGCGCTCACCGCCCCCAATCTGCTGTACTGCTTGACCGGCGCGTTTCTGGGCACCCTGATCGGCGTGTTGCCCGGCATTGGGCCGGTCGCGACGATCGCGATGCTGTTGCCCATCACATTCACCTTGCCGCCGGTGTCCGCGCTCATCATGCTGGCCGGGATCTACTACGGCGCGCAGTACGGCGGCTCCACTACCGCGATCTTGGTGAACTTACCCGGCGAAGCCTCTTCGGTCGTCACCATGCTCGACGGCTATCAAATGGCGCGCCAAGGCCGCGCCGGGCCGGCGCTCGCCATCGCAGCGATCGGCTCTTTCTTCGCCGGGTGCATATCCACCCTGCTGCTCGCCACCGCCGCCCCGCCGTTGGCCGAACTCGCGTTCAAGTTCGGCCCGGCCGAGTATTTCTCGTTGATGGTGCTCGGCTTGGTGGCCGCCGTCGTGCTCGCGCACGGTTCGCTGTTGAAGGCAATCGGCATGATCCTGCTCGGCTTGCTGTTGGGTTTGGTCGGCACCGACGTCAACTCGGGCGCGCAGCGCTTCACCTTCGGCCTGCCGCAGTTGTCCGACGGCATCGGCTTCGTGGTCGTCGGCATGGGAGTATTCGCGTTCGCCGAGATCATCCGCAATCTCGAGATGACCGGGGAAAGGCAGGTGTTCACATCCGGGTTGAGCGGGCTCATGCCCACCCGGGCCGATCTCAAGGCATCGTGGAAGGCGATCTTGCGCGGCACCGGCATCGGCTCTCTGCTGGGAATCTTGCCGGGCGGCGGTGCGGTGCTGGCGTCGTTCTCGGCCTACACCTTGGAAAAAAAGGTCGCGAAAGACCCTTCGCGCTTCGGCAAAGGGGCGATCGAAGGGGTGGCCGCACCCGAATCGGCCAACAACGCCGCCGCGCAGACGTCGTTTATTCCGATGCTCACGCTCGGTATTCCGCCTAATCCGGTGATGGCGCTTATGATCGGCGCCATGACTATCCAGGGTATCCAACCCGGCCCGCAAGTCATGTCACAGCGCCCGGAGTTGTTCTGGGGCATGATCGCCAGCATGTGGGTCGGCAATCTGATGCTGCTGGTGCTCAATCTGCCGCTGATCGGCATTTGGGTTCGATTGTTAAAGGTGCCCTACCGCTTGCTGTATCCCGCCATCATGATGTTCTGCTGCATCGGCGTGTACAGCCTATCGAACCAGGCGATGGATGTCGTGCTGACCGCGTTGTTCGGGCTGTTGGGCTACTGGTTTCTCAAGCTCGACTGCGAGCCCGCACCGCTGCTGCTGGGTTTTATACTCGGCCCGATGATGGAAGAGAATCTGCGCCGCGCAATGCTGATTGCGCGCGGCGATTGGAGCGTGTTCGTGACACGGCCGTTGAGCCTGTCGCTGTTGTTGCTTGCCGCCGCGCTGCTGCTGATGATCGTCGCACCCACCATCCGCAAGAAGCGCGAAGAGGCGTTTCAGGAGTAGTGCCTGGGGGTATAGGCCTCTATCCCTTATCCAGACTAGTCGTTTCTTCCCCTACCGGCTACGGTATGCGTCCGAGGGTGAGGAGTTCGCCCGATTGGAATCCCACCCCACAAGGGGGGATTGAACAAGCCGGGCGGAGTTATCATGAGCGCTGGCAAGACTAATTCGGGGAGGAATTATGTCGCGCGCGTGGAGTGTTGTCGTCTCGCTGTGTCTTACGTTCGCCGCGGCCTCGCCGCGCGCTGAAGGCCCCTATCCCTCTAAGCCGATACGATTGGTCGTGCCGACCGCGGTCGGCGGCGCCGCCGACATCGCCGCTCGGCGCATCGCGCCCAAGCTCGCGCAGGCACTGGGCCAGCAAGTCGTGGTAGACAATCGCGGCGGCGCGGGTGGCCAGCTCGCGGGGGAAATCGTCGCCAAGGCCGAGCCGGACGGCCACACCCTGCTGTTCGCTACCAGCGTCACCCATGCTATCGCCCCGGCGTTGTATCACCCGCTTAACTACGAGCCGATCAAAGACTTCGCGCCGATCACCGTGTGGGGTTACGCGCCCATGATCCTGGTGGCGCGGCCGAGCCTCGGCGCGGCGAACTTTCACGCGCTGGTGAAGCTGGCCAAAGCCAAATCCGCCAGCCTCAACTACGGAGCGATGACCGCGAGCCCGCCGCACGTGGTAGCCGAGATCTTGAGCAGGCGCCTGGGGCTCGAACTCACTCACGTGCCCTACAAGGGCGATGCGCCGGCGTTAGCGGACCTGCTGGCGGGCCAGATCGATCTTGCGTTTCAGTTTCCTCCCCCCTCTCTGCCGCAGATTCAGGCCGGCAAGCTGGTCGCGCTCCTCGTCACCGGCGCCAAGCGCCATCCGGCCCTGCCCGACGTGCCGAGCGTCGCCGAGCTTGGGCTGGAAGAACTCGAAATGATCGGATGGAGTGCCTTCACCGCACCCGCCAAGACACCGCCAGAGATCATCGCCCGCCTCAACCAAGAACTCGCCAAAATCCGCCGCGATCCCGAGATCGGATCGCAGGTGCAGGCGAGCGGAGGCTTTCTGTTTCCCGAGACCGGCCCCGAGCAGACCGCGGCGTTCTTTCGCGCCGAGTTCGATAAGTTCAAGAAGCTCGTTCAAGAATCGGGCGCCAAACCGGATTGACTGCACGCATGGTATAGGGAACGAAGTTTTCAGCAGGCTCAACCTCAGAGAGTCAAAACCATGAATCGAACATCGCATGCTCTCTTATCGCTCGCCGTCGCCGCGCTTTGTTGCCTGTGCGCGCCGGCGCGCGCGGCCGACGACTTCCCCAACAAGCCGATCCGCTGGATCGTCCCGGCGCCCGCCGGTGGGCCGACGGATTTTTGGGCGCGACGGCTCGCCGACAAGTTCACCCAATCCTGGAAGCAGCAAGTGGTGGTCGACAACAGGGCCGGCGCCGCCGGCATCATCGGCACCGAGGCCGCAGCCCACGCGCCCGCCGACGGCTATACCCTGCTGACCGGGCACGTCGGCACTTTCGCCATCCACCAGCACTTGTACCGCACCTTGCCGTACGACCCGGCGAAGGACTTTTTGCCGGTCACGCTCATCGTGCGTGGGCCGCATATCGTGCTGGTCCACCCGAGTGTGCCGGCCAAGACTTTGAAAGAACTGATCGCGCTCGCCAAGTCCAAGCCGGGACAGCTCGCCTACGGCTCGTCCGGCGTCGGCTCGCCGCAGCACATCGCGGGCGAGACCTTCAAGATGCTGACCGGCGCGGATTTGACGCACGTTCCCTACAAAGGCTCGGCACCGTTGATCGCCGATCTCATCGGCGGCCAAGTCCAGATCGCCTTCGACTACGCCGTTCCCGGCGCGTAACACGTGCAGGCCGGCAAGCTGCGCGCGCTCGCCGTCTCCGGCACCGAGCGTATCCCGCTGATGCGCGAGGTGCCGACCTCTACCGAGGCGGGCCTGCCGGAATTTGTGCTGTATGCCTGGCAGGGACTGTTCGTTCCGGCCGGCACACCCGCCGCGGTTATAGCCAAGCTGCACACCGAGACAGTCAAGACCTTGCACGATCCGGCCGAGCGCGCACAATCGGATGAGCGCGGCGGAGAGTTGGTCGGCAACACGCCGGAGGAGTTCGCCGCGTTCGTCAAATCGGAGTCCGAAAAATGGGGCAAGCTGGTGAAAGCCTCTGGGGCCAAGCTCGAATAACCGACGCATCATCATCCCCAAGGAGGTTCCATGTTTCGAGCGATTCTGCTTTCGCTGTTGGCCGTGGCCACGCTGCCCCTCGGCGCACCGGTTCATGCTGCCGACGACTACCCGAGCAAGCCGATCCGCCTGATCGTGCCCTTCCCGCCCGGCGCGAGCGCGGACGTCCGCAGCCGGCAGATCGCCGCTCTGGTCGCCGAGCGCTTCAAGCAGCAAATGGTCGTCGACAATCGGCCGGGCGCGGCGGGCAGCATCGGCACCGCACTGGCCGCCAAGGCACCGCCCGATGGCTACACGGTGGCCTACATTCTCAATACGACGGTGGCGGTGAATCCGCACCTGTATCGCGATGCCGGCTTCGACCCGCTCAAGGACTTGCAGCCATTTATTCTCACCGTCTCTGGCGCGCCGTTCTTGGTGGTCAAAGCGGACTCGTCCATCCGCACTGTGAAAGACTTGATCGAGCAGGCCAAAGCCAAGCCGGGAAAGCTCACCTACGGCACGTCGGGTGCGGGTTCGCCGCAGCACCTGATGGGTGAGCGGCTGAAGCAAATGGCGGGCATCGATCTCGCCGCGGTGCCTTACAAGGGCGACGCGCCGACCTTGGTCGACCTCATGGGCGGGCAGATCGACATGGCGTTCGGCTTTCCACTCGCCGCTCTGCCGCATATTCAATCGGGTAAGCTGCGTCCGCTTGCCGTCACCACGGCCAAGCGGCTGTCTTCTTTCCCGGACATCCCCACTCTGGCGGAGTCCGGGGTGGCGGGATACGACGAAACCGTTTGGACCGGCTTCGCTGTGCCCACCGGTACGCCCGCCGCCATCGTCACCAAACTCCACGATGCGTTTCACGCCGTCATGGTCACGCCCGAGTTCAAGCGCGACGTCGAAAAGAGCGGCGCCGAGTTAATCGCAAGCAGCCAGGAAGAAGCTGTCGCCCGCCTGAAGCGCGACTACGAGCGCTACGGCAAGATCGTGAAGGAGTTGAACCTCAAAATCGACTGATGAAGCTGCGCTGGGCTTCTTCCGCCCGTCCGGTCAGCGCAAGCAAGGTGCGCGATCTGAATTCGCGCAAATACAAGATCACCACCACGCCGGCCGAGGCGACCGCGAACAATCCGGGATGTAGAAACCAAGTGAGCGCGCCGAGCGCGAAGTAGTAGGCGCGCAAACCTTGGTTAAAGTTCTCCGCCGAAAAACTCGCCAAATTCGTGAGCAGCTCGATGAAATCCTTGTGCTGTGCGGTCTCCTGCGTCGGCGGCGGCGCCGCGCCGACCAGCACCACGCAGAAGTTGAACTGCCGGATCGACCAGGTGAAGCGAAAAAAGGCGTACACGAAGACGACGATCAGCAAGATGAATTTCATGCGCCAGACCAGCTCCGACTCGCGCTTGGCGAACGGCAGTTCGGACACCACGCTCATCACTTCTTGTGTCGCGCCGAGCATGGCGACCAGCCCACCCAAGATCAGGATGCAAGTCGAGCCGAGAAACGTCGAACTGGTGGATAGGTTGTTGAGCGCGATCAGATCGCCGACCCGGTTGTCGCGCGTGATCATGGCGGTGAACCACTCGTAGCGGTACTTGCGCATGACCGCAAGCAAGCTCGCCGAACGCTGCCCTTTGCGCGCGGAAAACCAGGTATAGCCGAACCAACAGAGCAGAAACCACAAGGTCACCGCGATGTCTATCGCCGGTATGCTGAGCACGCTCTCCTCCCCCGACGCATTCATTCTACAATACGTCGAAAGCAAGTCTGTCGGAGGAGAAGCCCGTGCTGGACTCGATTCGCATTATCGATCTCACTTGGATATTGGGCGGCCCGTTCGCCACGCAGCTGCTGGCGCAAATGGGCGCGCAGGTGATCAAAATAGAACCGCCCAGCGGTGATCAATCGCGCACCTATCCGCCGTTCACCGCCGAAGGCGACTCGGCCTACTACATGTCGATCAACCGCGGCAAGCAGAGCGTCGTGCTCGATCTCAAGGTACCCGCCGCGCGCGAGGCGTTGTACGATCTGGTCAAAGAAGCCGACGTGATCATGTACGGCTACACGCCCGATGTGCCAAAACGGCTCGGCATCGACTACGAAAGCCTGCAGCGCATCAATCGGCGCATCGTGCTCGGCCAATTGATCGGATTGCACGACGAAGGACCCTACGCGGAAGTGCCATGCGTGGACATCATCGCGCAAGCTCTCGGCGGCATCATGAGCATCACGGGCGAGCCCGGCGGCAAGCCGATCCGCATGGGCTACCAGATCGCCGATCTGGCGGCGGGACTGTATCTGGCGACCGGGGTGCTGGGTGCCTTGATCAAGGCTTTGAAAACCGGTCGCGGTGAGAAGGTGCAAGTGTCGTTGCTCGATTGCCAGCTCGCGTTGCTCACCTGGCAAGCGCAGCGCTACTTCGCGACCGGCGAAGTTCCTACGCCGCTCGGCAGCCGCAGCTCGAGCTTCGCGCCCAGTCAGGCGTTCGAATGCGGCGACGGTCGTTATGTCGCGGTGTCAGGGGTGTCGGACGAGTTCTGGAGCAAGCTGTGCAAGGCGATCAGCGAACCCGAGCTCGCCCAGGATCCGCGTTTCGCCACCCAGGCGCTGCGGTTGCAGAACGTCGACGCAATGGCGGCGGAGCTGCAGAAGGTGTTCGCGCGCGGTGCGGCCAGCGAATGGGCGTGGGTCATGCAAGAGGCGCGATTGCCCGCCGGCCTGGTGCAAACCGTCGCCGAGGCGCTTGAGCACCCGCTCACGCATCTGCGCCAGATGGTGGAAGAAGTCCCGCACCCGGATAGCAAGGTGCTGATGAATTTTCTCGGTAATCCCATCAAGCACCAGGGCAGCGCGTTCTTGAGCTTTCCGCCGCGCCTGGGCGAGCATACGCGCAGTGTGTTGCGCGACGTGTGTCGCTACGACGAGGCCAAGATCGCGCAACTCGCCGCCGCCGGCGCCATCGGAAAATAGTGCTCCCGCGTGCGCCGATCGCTCGCTCGCCGACGGGCCCATCGAGCGGGCGCGAGGCATGAAGCCGCGCGGTACCGCGCTGCTCTGGCTCCTGCTGGCACTCGCGAGCGCGCTGGCCGCCGGCGCGCGCGCAGAGGACTATCCGTCTCGGCAGATCCGCATCGTCTCGCCTTTTACCGCCGGCGGTCCCAACGATGTACTGG
This sequence comes from uncultured Burkholderiales bacterium, assembly GCA_964539965.1. Taxonomy (GTDB): domain Bacteria; phylum Pseudomonadota; class Gammaproteobacteria; order Burkholderiales; family JALYOK01; genus CAZILI01. Next base: position 12,865 of record CAZILI010000040.1, read on the forward strand.
CGCGCATCGTGGCGCAGAAACTCGCCGAACGCCTGGGTCAACCGGTCATCGTTGACAATCGGCCCGGCGCGGGCGGCGTGCTCGGCGCCGAGTGGGTCGCCAAGTCGCCGCCGGACGGTTACACCCTGCTGATGGTGGCGCTTGCGCACGCCGCGCATGTCAGCCTGTACCGCAAGCTCAACTACAATCTCGAGACCGATTTTCAGGCGGTCGCGCCGGTGGCGCTGCAGCCGCTGGTGCTAACGGTCGCCCCGAGTTTGCCCGCCAAGTCGTTGCAGGATTTCGTCTCCCTCGCCAAGTCCAAACCCGGGCAACTCAACTACGGCTCGGGCGGCAACGGCACCTCGCAACACCTGGCGATGGAGATGTTCAAGAGCGCGGCGGGAGTCGATCTGGTGCACGTTCCCTACAAGGGCCTGCCGCAAGCCTTCACCGACGTGATGAACGGTCAGTTGGCCGCGGTATTCAGTCCGATCGCCGCGGCGCTGCCCCAGGTGAAAGCGGGCAGGCTGCGCGCCCTTGCGATCGCGAGCCCCAAGCGCTCGCCGCTGTTGCCCAATTTGCCCACCGCCGAAGAGGCCGGTCTTAAGGGCTTCAACGCCGACACTTGGCACGGTCTGCTCGCCCCGGCCAACACGCCGCCCACCGTCGTCGCCAAGCTCAACGCCCAAGTCGCAGCGGTCTTGCGCCTCGCCGAGGTGCGCAAGAACCTGCATGAGCAAGGAGCCGAACCGATGTCCATGACTTCGAGCGAGTTTGACGTCTTCATCAAAAGCGAAATCGCCAAGTACGCCAGAGTAGTCGAGGCGGCGCACGTACAGCTCGATTGATCGCACCGACCGATAGGAGTCCACCTTGTCTGAGTCGCTCGTACTTACCGAAATCGATGCGCAGGGAATCGCGCGCGTCAGCTTGAACAGGCCGCAAGCGCTGAATGCGCTCAACACGCCGCTGCGCGACGCGCTCATCGCCGCGCTGCGTGCGCTCAATCAAGATGCGAAGGTGCGCGCCCTGGTGCTGAGCGGCGCCGACGGCAAAGCGTTTTGCTCCGGCCAAGACTTGGAAGAGTCGAGTCAGCTCACCGCGCCCGGTGTGGCCGGCTGGCTCAATCACCAGCGCCAGGCATTCCAAGCGATTCGCGATCTCGACAAGCCTGCCGTTGCGGCTTACAACGGGGTGGCTGCCGGCGCCGGATTTCAGATCGGGTTGCTGTGCGACGTGCGCGTCGGCTACGCAGAGATGAAGATCGGACAACCCGAAGTTCGGGCCGGTTTGGCGAGCATCATCGGATCGTATCTCATGAGCTTGCAGCTGCCGATGTCCAAGAACGTCGAGCTTTCGCTGACCGGCAACCTCATCTCCGGAGCCGAAGCGCATCGCTTGGGCCTGCTCAATCACTTGGTGCAACGGGAGGAAGTGCTGCCGAAGGCGATCGCCGTGGCGCTCGAAATCGCCGCGCAGCCGCCTAACGCGATCAAGCTCACCAAGCAGCGCTTTCGCGAACTCACCCAGCCAGGTTTCGACGCCGCGTTCGACGCCGCCATTCGCGCCAACACGATGGCCTACGCGACCGGCGAACCGCAGGCACAGATGCAGAAGTTTTTGGCCCAGCGCACCAGCAAACGCTGAGCGCAAACCTACATGCCGCAGATCGTGCTCGCCACACTGAATGCGCGCTATTCGCACGCATCGCTGGGCTTGCGCTACTTGCTCGCGAATATGGGCGAGCTGAAGGGGCGCGCCGCGATACGCGAGTTCATCATCGGTCAGCGCCCGCTTGACATCGTCGAAGCTATTCTGCAAGACGCGCCGGCGATCGTGGGCTTTGGCGTGTACATCTGGAACGTCGAGGAGACGACCAAGGTGGTCGGTCTGCTGAAACAGATCGCGCCTGCAGTCACCGTCGTGCTCGGCGGTCCCGAGGTGAGCTACGAGTGCGAGCAGCAAGCCGTCGTGCGCCTCGCCGACTATGTCATCACCGGATGGGGTGATGTGTCCTTCCCCAAATTGTGCGGTGCGATCGTCGACGGCGCCTTACCCGAGGGAAAAATCATCGCCGGCGAGCAACCGCCGCTGCGCGACATCGCGCTGCCCTATCACCTCTACAACGAAGAAGACATCGCGCATCGCCTGATTTACGTCGAGGCCTCGCGTGGCTGCCCGTACAAATGCGAGTTTTGCCTATCGTCGCTCGACAAGACGGCGTGGCCGTTCGATCTCGAGCGGTTCCTCGCCGAGTTGCAGCGGCTCTATCTGCGCGGGGTGCGGCGGTTCAAGTTCGTAGACCGGACCTTCAACCTCAACATC
>CAZILI010000041.1:0-15150 GCA_964539965.1 uncultured Burkholderiales bacterium
GCGGAACTGAGCGCGTTCCGCTCGGCGCCGGCCATCGGTGATGGGCTGCCGACGCGTGCCTTCGCGGTCGACTCGACTATCGGCGCCGACTTTGCACCCGGCCCCATCAAGCAGACCGGTCGCTCCCTCGATGTCGCCATCCAAGGTGCCGGCTGGATCGCGGTACAAGCGCCCGACGGCAACGAGGCGTATACCCGCAACGGAAGCCTCGTAACCGACGCAAATGGTGTGCTGCAGACCACTGGTGGTCTGAACGTCCTTTCCGACGGCGGCCCAATCACGATCCCGCCCGAGCATGCGGTTTCCATCGGCGACGACGGCACGGTGTCGGCCACCCCCTTGGGAGGCGGCGCCAACGCGGCGGTCGCGGTGGGGCGCATCAAGCTGGTCAACCCGCCGGAGCAAGACCTGCAACGCGGCGACGACGGCCTGTTCAGATTGGCGGACGGATCGCCCGCTCCGGCCGACGAGAACGTGCGTGTCGCCGGCGGAGCGATCGAGGGCAGCAACGTCAATCCGGTCGAATCCATGGTGAGCATGATCGCGCTGGCTCGCGAGTACGATCTGCAAATGCGCATGCTGCAGACCGCTGACGCCAACGCGCGTGAAGCGTCTCAGCTATTGTCCGTAACCGGCTAAGCACACCGCCGAAAACCTAAGGACCCAAGATGATTCGTTCCCTCTGGATCGCTAAGAGCGGGCTGGATGCGCAACAAACGCAGCTCGACGTGATTTCGAACAATCTCGCAAACGTAAGCACCAACGGCTTCAAGCGCGCACGCGCGGTGTTCGAAGACCTGCTATATCAGACCCTGCGCCAACCCGGTGCACAATCGTCTCAGCAAACGCAGGTGCCTTCAGGCCTTCAAGTCGGCACCGGTTCGCGGACCACGGCCACCGTGCGCAACTACAGCCAAGGCAATTTGCAGCAGACCGGCAATTCACTCGATTTGGCGATCAGCGGACAGGGATTTTTCCAGGTACTGCTGCCCGACGGTACGACCGGCTACACGCGAGACGGCTCGTTTCAGGTCGACAGCCAAGGTCAACTTGTGACCTCGAACGGTTTCCCCGTGCAGCCTGCCGTGACCATTCCGCCGAACTCACTCGCCATCACGGTCGGACAGGACGGCACCATCACCGCTACGCAATCCGGCTCTACCACTCCGGTGCAAATCGGCACACTGCAGTTGGCTAGCTTCGTCAATCCTGCAGGGCTGCAGGCGAACGGGCAGAATCTGTTTCTCGAAACCGCGTCCTCCGGCACGCCCAGCGTCAACACGCCCGGTACAAACGGGGCCGGTGTCCTCAATCAGGGCTATGTCGAGACTTCCAACGTAAATGTCGTGGAGGAACTCGTCAGCATGATTCAGACCCAGCGAGCGTACGAGATCAATTCCAAAGCCATTCAAACGTCGGATCAGATGCTGCAGCGGCTGAGCCAATTGTGATGAGCCGGTATGCACACACCGTTCTAGCGGGACTTGCGGCCGGCTTCGTTATCGCCTTGGGCGGTTGCACCACGCTCGATCCGAAAGTCGAGTTCCCCGCACCGACCACAGTGCGGCCGGCGCCCCCGAGCTACGTCGCGCCCGCGAACGGCGCCATCTTTCAAGCCGATGGGCCGAATCGTCCATTGTTCGAAGACCGTCGCGCGCGCCACGTCGGCGACACTATCGTCATCACGATCAACGAGAAGATCAGCGCGAGCCAGAAATCCAGCAGCTCGACCAATCGGGAGAGCGATATCTCCGCCAGCGTCCCGGTAATCAAAGGACTGCCGGGCAAGTCGTTTCAGGGCGCCGAACTGGGCGCCAAGACGGGCAACAAGTTCCAAGGCAAAGGTGAAACCGCGAACGACAACTTGTTCACCGGAACCATCACTTGCACCGTCGTGGAGATCCTGGCGAACGGCAACATGCGTGTCGCCGGCGAGAAGCAAATCGGCATCAACCGCAATACGGAGACGCTGCGCTTCTACGGCATAGTCAATCCGGCCACCATCCTACAAGGCAACGTCGTCAGTTCCACCCAAGTCGCCGACGCGCGTATCGACTATCGCGGCAACGGCTACATCAACGAAGCGCAGACGCAAGGATGGCTGTCTCGCTTCTTCAACAGCTTCTTGCCCTTCTAACCATGCTCCGAGCCCACCTTCTCAGCACACTTCGACGCGGCGCGGCGCAGGGTTCGGGTCGGAGAAGCGCTATGGCACTCGCCTTGCAGCGGCGTTTACTCGTCTTTTGTCTGCTGATCACCTGCATCGCCACTACATCGGCGGAGCGCGTCAAGGATATTGCCAGTGTGCAGGGCGTGCGCCCGAACCAACTGATCGGCTACGGCATCGTAGTCGGATTGGATGGCACCGGTGACCAGACCACGCAAACCCCGTTCACAGTGCAGAGTATCGCCAGCATGCTGCACCAGCTGGGTGTGAACTTGCCGCCCGGCACGAATTTGCAACTCAAGAACGTCGCCGCCGTCATGGTTACCGCGGTGATGCAGCCGTTTGCGAAGCCCGGTCAGTTGACCGACGTAACCGTGTCCTCGCTTGGCAACGCCAAGAGCTTGCGCGGGGGTACGCTGCTCTTGACGCCGCTCAAGGGGGCGGACGGGCAGATTTACGCCATGGCACAAGGCAATGTGATCGTCGGAGGCGCCGGCGCGTCGGCGGGGGGTTCGAAAGCGCAAATCAACCATTTGAGCGCCGGCAGGGTACCCAACGGCGCCACCATAGAACGCGCCGTTCCGTCGCCGGTGGGACAGGGCGAGTACGTTCACTTCGAACTGAACAGTACGGATTTCGACACCGCCCGGCGGGTAGCTCAGGCGATCAACGTCGCGCTCGGCAATGGCACGGCGCGGGCTCTGGACGGCCGAGTCGTGCAAGTGCTTGCGCCGCCTGCCAGCGAAGAGAGGGTCGACCTAATCGCCCAAATCGAAGGGCTAAGCGTGGACGTCGGCACGGCACCTGCAAGAGTGATCGTCAACTCGCGCACCGGCTCGGTCGTGTTGAATCGCGCCGTCCGGCTCGAGCCCAGCGCAGTCGCGCACGGTAGCTTATCGGTCACCATCAACTCGACACCGCTCGTAAGTCAGCCCGCGCCGTTTTCGCAAGGCCAGACGGTGGTCCAGGAAAAGGCGGACATCGAGATCAAGCAGGAAGGCCGCGGCGTCGCCACCGTGGAGGGCGGCGCCGAATTGGCCGACGTGGTTAAGGCGTTGAACGCGCTGGGCGTCACACCGCCCGACTTGGTCTCGATCCTGCAAGCGCTTAAGGCGGCCGGTGCGCTGCGCGCCGAGCTGGAGGTGATCTGAGATGGTGCTCAAGGGCAATCTCAACGGACTTGCGCTCGACCTTCATTCGCTCAGCCAACTGAAGATGACTGCCGGTCAAGCGCCCGATCAGGCCGCGGCCGGCGCAGCAAGGCAGTTCGAGGCCTTGCTTCTGGAATCGATGATCAAGTCGATGCGCCAGGCGGTTCCCAACGAGGATTCCCTGTCGAGCGAAGCAAGCCAGATGTACACCAGCATGTTGGATCAGCAGTGGGCGCAGCGGCTGTCCGGTAAGGGCATCGGGCTTGCAGACGCCATGCTGATGCAGCTCAATCGGGGGGCGGGCGACGCTAAGGCACTGACTACGCTTGGCGCTGTCTCGGCACCTAAGCTCAAGCCGACTGCGGAGATCGCCCCGCGGGGCCACTCAGGCGCCGGTGAGGGTCTTGGCGCGGGAACGCCGCAGGCGTTCGCTAACCGCATGTGGAATGATGCCGTGCAGGCATCCAAGACGACCGGCATTCCCGCCAAGTTTCTGATCGGACAGGCGGCGCTCGAGTCCGGCTGGGGCAAGCGTGAGGTGAAACAGCCGGACGGTTCGCCAACGTTCAACATCTTCGGCATTAAGGCGGGGAAGAACTGGCAGGGCGCAACCGCCGACGTCGTAACGACGGAATATGTGAACGGTGTTCCGCATAAGGTCGTAGCAAAGTTCCGTGCGTATGGCTCATACGCAGAAGCCTTCGCCGATTATGGCCGGTTAATAACGGAGAATCCGCGCTACGCCAAGACGCTCGAGCACCAGAACGACTCGACGCGGTTTGCCCAGAGCCTGCAAAAGGCCGGCTACGCCACGGATCCGCTTTACGCCAAGAAGCTCGCTAGTGTAATCAATCATTCCGCATTGCGGGAATTAGTGGCATAGCCGGCTCAAGAATCCCAGGCCCGGTGCCGATAGACTAGTCGTTACCCTCTGAATCCAACCACCGAAACGGTGCTCGTATGGCTGATCCTATCATTGGTATCGCGCTGGGTGGACTGAAAGCCGCGCAGCTCGGCCTCAACGCAGCCAGCCACAATATCAGCAATGCTGCGACCCCGGGCTACACGCGGCAAGACATCATTCAGGCCGCCAATACGCCTCGCTTCACCGGGTCGGGTTACATCGGCCAGGGCGTTCACGTTCAGACGGTGCGTCGAAACTACAACGAGTTCCTAGAGGGGCAGTTGCGCTACAACCAGTCGCAGGGAAGCTTCTATGACACGCGACTGGACCAGATCAAGCAGATAAACGACCTGTTGGCCGATCCGCGCGCCGGCCTGTCGCCGGCGTTGGAGTCGTTCTTTGGAGCCGCACAGGACCTGTCTTCCCGGCCGGGCGATGCCGCCGCACGGCAGAGCTTTCTATCGGCGAGCCAAGCTTTGGCTACGCGGATTCGTGATACCGACCAGCGCCTGGCTGCCGCGCGCGTCGACAGCAATGAACAGATCCGCGCGAGCGTAAGCGCCATCAATGCGCTCAGTACGCAGATCGCCGACATCAACCGCCAAATTGTGCTTGCCAATTCCAACGGAAGCGGCCAGCAGATCGCCAACGATCTGCTCGACAAGCGCGACGCCCTGATTCGTGACCTCACGCAGCAGGCGAATGCCAATGTCGTCGCCCAGGACGACGGTAGCATCAATGTGTTCCTCGGTACCGGTCAAGTCGTGGTCGCGGGCGCGCAGAGCTTTCAACTCTCGGTGCGGCGTGGCGAATTCGATGCGGGGGACGTCGAGGTGGGTGTTCAGACCGGGGCAAGCTTCGTCAAGTTTCAGTCCGCCGACATCTCGGGCGGCACGCTGGGCGGGTTGCTCGCGTTCCGAGAGCAGAACTTAGCGCCCGCACAGAACGCGGTCGGGCGCATTGCGCTCGGACTAGCCGAAAGCGTCAACGCACAGCACCGTCTCGGACAGGATCGCAATGGAGCCCTTGGCGGTAACTACTTCAGCGTTGCGCAGCCTCAGGCGATTGCCTCCGTCGCCAACACCGGCACCGCCGCGATCGGAGCGACCATCGCGGACCTAACGCAAGTGACGACGAGCGACTACCGTCTCAAGTACGACGGCAGCAACTACACGTTGACGCGCTTGTCGGACGGAACGACGCAAACGTTTGCCTCGCTGCCGCAAACCGTGGACGGCCTCACCTTACAGATCAGCAGCGGCACCCCGGCCGCCGGCGATCAATTCGAGATTCAACCCACTCGCGCGGCCGCGGCCACGTTTCGCGCATTGGTAACCGACCCGAACAAGATCGCCGCCAGCGCTCCTATATTGGCGGCTGTCGGAAGCGCCAACACGGGAACCGGACGGGTTTCCGCGGGCCAGGTAGTTGGCCCGAACGTCAACCCGAACCTCACCCAGCCGGTCACTATCACGTTTACTTCGCCGACCACGTTCAACGTTACCGGTACGGGGACAGGCAATCCGACGGGGGTCGCGTACACCCCGGGCGCCTCGATCAGCTACAACGGATGGACGATCGAGGTGAGCGGTGCGCCCGCCGGGGGGGACACTTTTACCGTGACCGCCAACACCAATGCGGCGGGCGACAACCGGAACATGATCAAGCTGGCCGCAATCCAGACCCAGCCTCTGCTGGAAGGCGCCAGCACGACTTTGCAGGGGGCCTTCGGGCAATTGGTGAGCCGTGTCGGCAACGAGACGCGCGAGATCGAGGTCGGTAGCCAAGCCCAAGCGAGCCTAGTTGAACTGACTCAGCAGGCCCAGCAGGCTGCGTCCGGGGTGAATCTAGACGAGGAGGCGGCGAAGTTGTTGCAGTACCAACAAGCCTATCAAGCCGCCGGCCGTGTCATCGGCATCGCGCAGGGTCTATTCGACGAATTGCTGAGCATTATGCGATAGCGGGAGCGAACAATGCGAATCAGCACTCAGCTTATGCACGACTTGAGCATCAACGCCATCCGACGGCAACAAAGCGACTTGATGAAGCTGCAACAGCAAATGTCGACCGGACGGCGCGTGCTCACGCCGTCGGACGATCCGGTCGCGGCGAGCCGCGCCGTGAGCGTATCGCAGGCTAAAGCGGCAAGCGAGCAATTCGCGCGCAATCAAGGTGCGGCCGCCGACACGCTGCGTTTGACGGAGTCGGTATTGGGCAACGTTTCGTCCTTGCTGGCCGACGTCAAGGTAGGTGCCGTCAACGCAGGCAATGCGGCGCTCAGCGACGCCGATCGCCTAGCCTTGGCTCAGGATCTGCGTAGCCGTTTCCAGCAGTTGCTCGGCCTAGCCAATAGTCAGGACGGCTCGGGCAACTATCTGTTTTCAGGGTATCGCGAGCAGATCGAGCCTTTTGCTCCTACGTCGACCGGTATAGCCTACAACGGCGACACCGGCGGGCGAGAGATTCAGGTGAGCGCTTCTCGAACGGTTCCGGTGGCGTTGAGCGGTGCAGACCTGTTCGTCAACATCAAGAACGGGAACGGCGTGTTCGCAACATCCGCCGCTAGCGCCAACACCGGCAGCGGCGTGATCAATGCGGGGCGCGTGACCAATGCGAGCGCTTGGACCGGCCACGACTACCAGATCGTGTTCGGCGCAGGCGGCACCACATACGACATCGTCGACGCAACCACTTCTACCACGGTTTCTTCCGGAAACGCGTACAGCGCCGGCAGCGCGATAAGCTTCGCCGGAATTCAAGTGGAAGTAAAGGGCGCCCCGGCGAACGGGGACGTGTTTTCCGTTTCAGCAAGCCGCAATCAAGACGTCTTCAAGACCATCGATGATCTGGTGAAAGTGCTGGAAACGCCCGCCGGCACGGACGCAGCGCGTGCCCAGCTTCAAACGAAGCTGGGGCGGGCGCTGATCGACATCGATCAGGCTGCCGAGAAGGTACTCACGGCTCGCACTCAAGTGGGCGCGTGGGAGCTGGACGATCTCGCTGCGCTGACCGAAACCCAAACCGCGCAACACGAAACCGAGTTGGCGGATTTGCAGGGCCTGGACTACGCCAAGGCGATAAGCGATTTCACCCAGCAAACCACTGCGCTAGAGGCGGCGCAAAAGACCTACGCGCAAGTAAGCGGAATGTCGCTGTTCAACTTCATACGCTAAGCAGCAGAGGCTCGCGCACTCCCCTCGGTGTTGCGTAGAAACAAGGGCATGAAAGCGCGGCTCCTTGGGCTTTAGCTTGAGGTCGTCATGGCTAGACTGACGGTTATTCCAACCTGGTTTGGCCGATGGAAACTACCAATCAGCGCTCTCCGTCCGTTATCGCGCGCGACGCCCTACGCGAGCTAGCCCGGCGCAAGCTTGCTCCGACGCCTGATAATTACCAGGTGTTGTACTACGAGATCGCGGGCGTTTCCCCGCCGCCTACGGCGGTGCCGTCGGAGCTGACACGTACCGCGACGAAGGCACCGGTCGCCGCCGAGCGGATAGAGCCAACGCTTTCCGCGGCGCCGCGCACGGACCTGGCCGATCCACTCAAAGATATGCTGGTTCGTGCGATCGAGTTCGCGACCGCCGACAACCCTATCCTAGACGCCCAGCTCATTGCGCAGGGTGCACGGCTCAAGGAAGACATCCTGCAGGCGGCCACAGCCGACGCGCTCAAGCGTCTGCGCAGTTCGGTCACCGACTTCTGGCTCAAGTTCGAGCGTTCCGGCCAGGAACACAAGGCCTTTCTCGCTGCTCTGATCGAGTTGCTGAAACTCCTAAGCGGTAGTCTGCGTGAGCTCATCCGCAACGACCCTTGGCTGGAAGAGCGCATCAACGAAGTGCAGCAACTGCTGGAAGGGCAGCTGAATTCACCCACTCTGCAGAAGGCGCAAAAGCGGCTTACCGACATCGTCTTCAAGCAGGGCATGCGCAAACAGACTTTGGACCAAGCCGAAAGCGCGTTCAAAGATATGGTTGCGCAGTTCATCGATCGCTTGGCGACGATTACCACCAGCACCGGCGAGTACCACGAGAAACTCTCGCGCTACTCCGACCTTATCCAGACCAGCGACGGCATCGACAAGCTGGGCGTCGTGATCAGCGACCTCATGTCGGAGACGCGAACTATGCAAGCCGATGCGTTGCGCAGCCGCGACGAGTTGGTGGAGGTGCGCGGTCGTGTGCTTGCCTACGAAGAACGAATCCGGGAGCTGGAAAAAGAACTGGAGACCATGAACGAGCTGGTCAAAGAGGATCCGCTCACGCATGTGCTCAACCGGCGCGGGATGCACGACGCCTTTCGCGTCGAACTGGCGCGTTGCGGACGTCGGGGCGTGCCCCTTTCCGTTGCCATTCTCGACATTGACTACTTCAAGCGTATCAACGACACGCATGGGCACCAGATCGGCGATGCCGTGCTCGGACACTTAGCGGCGGCTGCCAAGGAGACACTGCGCGCCACCGACTGGATCGCCCGTTACGGCGGCGAGGAATTCGTCGTGCTTCTACCCGAGACTCCGCTCGACAAGGCGGTGGCCGCAGTCGGTCGCATCGCCAAGAAGCTGCTGGATCAACCCTGGCGCAACCACAATATCGAAGTCGCGTTCACTTTTAGCGCCGGCGTGGTCGAGCGACGCGGCGAAGAAAGCGAAGGAGAACTACTGGCGCGCGCCGACAAGGCTTTGTATCAGGCCAAGGGCGCCGGCCGCAATCGCATCATCGCCGACGAGAGTCACTAGCCCCTCGAGATGCCAGCGCTCGCGCCGACTCCGGCGAGCTACTCGACGAGTTGATGTTTGAGCGCGTAATGGGTCATTTCGGCGTTGTTCTTGAGCTTCATCTTCTCCAGAATGCGCGCGCGATAGACGCTCACCGTTTTCGGCGACAGCGCTAAGGCCTCCGCGATATCGGTCAAGCCTCTTCCCGAGGCGATTAGACAAAGCGTCTGAAACTCGCGGTCCGATAGGCGCTGATGCGGTAGCTGATCGGCGTCATCGTCGACGTGGTCGGCCAGCGCTTCGCCGAGTTCGGCGGTAATGTATCTCTTTCCTTCCGCCACTCTGCGTATCGCCTCGACGAGTCGATCGGGCGCACCGTCCTTGGTCAAATAACCCGCCGCACCGGCGCGCATGGCGCGCATGGCGTACTGACTCTCCGGATACATAGTGAGCATCAGTACTTGCAGGCGCGGCATCTCCTTCTTGACGATCTTCAGAATGTCAATACCGTTCTTGCTGGGCAGGCCGATGTCGAGCACGAGCACGTCGGCGGGCTTCTCACGCAGTTTTTGCATGATGTCGGCATAGTCTTCAGCTTCGCCGATGATCTCGATGTCGCTTGCCTCAGCCAAGACTTGCTTGAGTCCCCTGCGCACGATGGCGTGATCGTCCGCAATCAACACTCGAATCATACTGTCACCTCATCTAGAGTTTGCGTGCGCGGCACCGACACCATGATCGTGGTCCCGTGCTCCGGCGCGCTCCCGATATCCACCCAACCGCCAAGCATGTGCACGCGCTCTTCGATACCGCGTAAGCCAAAGGCCTGGGTCTTGCGCTGGTCGGCGTCGCGTATCCCGACACCGTCATCGTGGACTTCCAGGGTGACTTGTTCCGCGTCGGCGAATAGCTGAATCTCCACCCGTGTGGCGCGAGCATGCTTGGCGATATTGGTCAGCGCTTCTTGCAGCACGCGGAATAGTCCGGTCGACACAGGTGGCGGCAACAACAACTCGTCGCTGTTGCACTCGAACTTGCACGGCACGCCCATACGCTTGTGAAACTCCTGAACAAGCCATTCGATAGCCGGAACGATGCCGTAGTCCAGCACACTAGGGCGCAGTTCCAGCATGATGCGTTTGCTGGCCGACACCGCGGAGTCCACCAGAGCGTCCAAGCTGCTCAGTTTCGATTGCGCCGTCACATCCTCCGACAAACGCTTGCGCAGCCAGCCGAGCTCCACCTTGAGTCCCGTCAAAGTGCTGCCGATATCGTCGTGAATTTCTCGCGCGATGGCGGCGCGCTCTGCCTCTTTCACTTGCTCGAGGTGCGCCGACAGTTCGCGCAATTGCTGACGCGACTTGGCGAGCAATCCCTCGGTGCGCTTCTGTTGCGTGATATCGATAAGGACGCCGTCGAACAGCACGCGGTCGTTCAGCGCCCGCCGTGGCGTGGCGGCGATTTCGATCCAGCGAGCGCGCCGCTCGCCCGTGGGCAGGTATTGCGGGCTGATGCGTCCCTGCCAGCGCAGTAGGCTCAAGTCGCCGGCGGACTGCGCGATCAAGCGATCGAGCTCCTCCAGATCGGTGCGGGCGAACATCTCGCGCCAGCGATCGTGCTTGTCCATCATTTGCGCTGGCGTGCGACCGAGGAACTGCAGCGAGGCCTCGCTCACGTAAACGAGTTCAGAGTTCGGCGCGTTTGCCCGCCAGCGCAACTGAAACACCACGCCCGGCATGTTAGCGGTGATGGCCGCGAGCTGAGCGCGCTGCTCCTCCAACGCCAACTCGACCGCGCGCTGACGAGCCCGCGCCTGGGTGGCGCGGCGCGCGCGTTCCAAGGCGGGGGTCAGGCGAGAGAGTTGGTTCTTGAGCACGTAGTCGTCGGCGCCGGCTAGCACCGCATCGACTGCCACATCCTCCCCGATGACACCGGAAACGATGATAAAGGGCAACTCCGGCTTTAGATCTTTTGTGACCTTGAGGGCAGCCATCGAGCTAAATTGGGGGAGATTGTGGTCGGCAAGCACCAAGTCCCATTCGCGACGTAACAGTGCTTCGCGCAGGTCTTGTTCCTCTTGCACGCGCGCGGCTTCCACTCGGTAGCCCGCGCGTGTGAGATGGGCGACCCCAAGCTCGAAATCGAGTACGGAGTCCTCCACAAAAAGCACGGCCAGAGCCCGCTTTCCCGCTTCGGAGTTGGCTTGTTGCCCCATGATCTCGCCCTTGTCGATGCGCGCAGTGACGGGCCCCACTGCGAGTGCGGGCACCGCACGAGTTGCTTGGGGCATGATAATGCGCACCGCGCCGGCCCGACAACCGCAACGTGGGAGCGCCTGGCCGCCTCAGGTGTGGGCCAGCAGGCGACTCGAATCGCGCAACAACGAGAGAATCTGATCGGAATCCAACGGCTTGCTCAACAGGTAACCCTGCGCGCGGTCGCAGCCCTCTTGATCGATGAGATTGAACTGCCGACGGGTCTCCACACCTTCAGCCTCAACGTTGAGGCCGAGCGACTTGCCGACCAAGGTGAGCGCGCGCACCAGGTTGTCGCCGCGTGCCTCGGCTGCTACGGTACCGACCACCGTCCGATCGATCTTCAGGGAGTCGACCGGCAAACGGCCGAGATCGACGATAGGGAAGCGCCCGGCGCCGAAATTATCCAAGGAGAGGTGTACACCGGATTCCTTCAGTTCGTTCAAGTGCGCGAACAGCTTGGCGTACTCACTCGGTACGCCTGCCGAATTGAACTCGATATTGAGATGGCTGTGGGCAAAACCCGCACGCTCCAAAATCGCGTCGATTCGATGGGTGACACGGTGGGCCTGCAATTGCACCGGCGAGAAATTGACGCACAGCGTGAGATCGGGGTAACCGAACTCATGCCAGCGGCTCGTCTGCGCGCAAGCGTGCGCGAGCGCCCATTCGCCGATGTCCACGATAAGACCGGTCTCATTCGCCAGCGGGATGAACTGGTCCGGGGTCAACACGCCGGACTCGGGATGTCGCCAGCGCAATAGCGCTTCGACGCCCTCTAGGCGGCGCGAGTGTAGGTTCAATATCGGTTGGTAGACCAGAAACAGTTCTTCGCGCTCTAGCGCTTTGCGCAGAGCGCCCTCCGGGTGCGTGGCGAGCTTGCGTCGCGGCGCTGGGGTAGGGCCGGCCAGACAATAGGTATTGCGGCCGCGTTTGCGGGCTTCTTGCATGGCCATGTCGGCCTGCTCGAGAGCGCTTACGGCATCCACGGCGTCGCGAGACAAGGCCACGGCCCCTATGCTCGCGGTGAGGTAGAAGGCGCGGCCCTCGTGAAACAGCGGCAGCGCCAGTGCCTGGCGAACTTGCTCGGCGCATTCGCGCACTTCCGTCGGCGAGCTGATCTCCTCGAAACACAGGGCGAATTCGTCTTGGCCGATGCGTACGGCGAGCCCGCCCGTACCAACCAAGACTTGCAGTCGACGCGCGACCGCACGAAGCAGTGCGTCTCCGGTCGCGTAGCCGAATGATTCGTTGATACGAATGAACCTATCCAAGTCCAAGCGCAGTAAGGCGCAAGGCGACGTCTCATGCTGCATCGCGGCAATCCTCGCCCGCAGATGAGTCATCAACGCGTTGCTGGTCGGAAGCGCCGTCACTCGATCGAGGCAAGCGTCTGTCGAGCCAAGAGAAGAAGGGGATCGCTTCGCGCTGGGCGCGGGCTCACGGGCGATCGCGAGGGGGGAGGGGGTCGTCATGGCGCCTTTCGGGTCTACTCGTAGGTATCGGCTGACGAATCGAGTGACTTGAGTCAAAATGGGGTCGGTCGATCACTAAAGTTCCCATTCATCAAGCCGTTAGTTGGTAGGCCGGGTGGATCGATCGCCACCCCTGCGTGCGCGTCTGCCTCGGGCCCGTCTCCCCCCGGGTGGAGTGCGGTGCGGTGGCCCGATCACCCGGCGCTTCGGTGTTACATCAGAAAACGAATCGAGAGGCACACCCATGCCAACAGCGCGCGAATTGCTCAGCGGCGAAATCAAGCTAGCCTCACTGCCGGCGGTCTACCTGAAGGTGCGGGCCGAGGTCGAGAATCCTAACTCGACCGTGGTGAATCTTGCGAAGATCATCTCCGCCGACGCGGCCTTGACGGCGCGCGTGCTGCGGCTGGTGAACAGTCCCCTGTATGGCCACGTCAGAAAAGTCGAGACGGTCACCCATGCGCTAAGCATTTTAGGCACGCAGCGTGTGCACGATCTGGTCTTGGCCACTTCGGTTGCGTCGATGTTTCCCCGAATGGACCCGCGCGTTGCCGACGTGCAGAAGTTCCAGGCCCGCAGCGTCACTGGCGGCGTCGCCGCGCAGGCGCTTGCCTCTATTTGTGCCGTGCTCGACGCCGAGCGGCTGTTCGTCGAGGGTCTCATCAGCAATATCGGACATCTCGCGATATATCAGCGCGTACCCGAACAAGCGCAGGCGGCCCATCGGCTGGCACGCGAGCAGGGTCGTCCTCTCGCCGAGGTAGAGCGCGAGGTGATTGGCTGCGACTATGCCGAAGTGAGCGCCGAGCTTATGCAGCGTTGGAACCTGCCGGCCAATATGGTCTTGGCCGTTCGGCAGCACACCGTGCCGGATCAGGCGGGCGCCAACGATTTCGAGCCAAGTATCCTCCACCTCGCCAACCTGATCGCTGACGCCATCGAGATCGGCAAGCCTGTCGATCAATGGAAACTTCCCGTGCAGCCGTCCGCTTGGATCGCAACCGGCCTGACCGAGGAATGCTACTCGGACGCCAAGGCACGCATCGACGAGATGTTTTCTTCCGTCATGGCGATCTTCTTCTCCCCAGTGCAGGCAGCGGCCTAAGGCCGCGTCCGGCTAGCTCCGCACTACGCAAAGCACACACCTGACGGGAGGGCAGCTCGCCCCCCCGTTTGAATTTGTACTGCAGGTATCTCTCATGTGTGGGGGTATACGCAAACAATCATTGTTACATGCGGTCTGTAGACCAGTACAGCGGGGAGTACACGGGATATATGGGATTGATTGAAACCAGTGGCCGGGCGCAGTGGCGTCCTACCGGCATGACTTCGAGACAACCTAGACCCAGAGCGTGACTTGCTCGTGTTCCGGCGTGGCGGCCGTCTCGGTCGCAACGACCGCGCTTTCGTCACGCCAGCATTCGAC
This sequence comes from uncultured Burkholderiales bacterium, assembly GCA_964539965.1. Classification (GTDB taxonomy): domain Bacteria; phylum Pseudomonadota; class Gammaproteobacteria; order Burkholderiales; family JALYOK01; genus CAZILI01. Next base: position 14,096 of record CAZILI010000041.1, read on the forward strand.
GCGGTTTCTACCGGCTTCCTTCGCCCGGTACAAGGCGGTGTCGGCCTGGTCGATCAGTACCGATGGGTCGAGGGCGCCTTGTGAGATGCTGGCGATGCCGAAGCTTGAAGTGATCACTTGCCCGTTGGTCGTGCGCAAGCTGCTGCCGGCTTTGCGCTCGATCTCTTGGCGCAGGCGCTCGGCGATCTCGCCCGCGCGCCGTATGCCGACTCCCGGCAGCACGATACAGAACTCTTCTCCGCCATAGCGGCACACCATGTCGCCCTGGCGCAGGCCGACGGAAAGCAGCCGCGCTACCGCGCGCAGCAGCTGGTCGCCCGCACCGTGGCCATAGCGGTCGTTGATCTTCTTGAAGTGATCGATGTCGGCCATCACGCAGCACAGCTCGGTGCCGTTCTTGCGCGCGCTGGCGAATAGCCCGTCCAGATGCTCGAAAAAGGCGCGTCGGTTCAAGCATCCAGTGAGCGGATCCTGAGTGACCAGGTTCTTCAACTCACGATTCTGCTCGGCGACTTGGTGGTTCGACACCTGCAACTCGTCCATGGCGCGCTTAAGTTCGACGTTCGCATGGTATAGCGCGCTGATGTCGTCGAACGTGATGAGGCCGCCGCGAACCCAGCCGCGCGAGTCGACTAACGGGGCGCTACCGACCAGGACCAGGCGAGTGTCGCCGCCAAGCTGCGGAATTTCCATAGTTTCTGGAGTTACGGCCGCGCGCTGGCGAATGGCTCGAGTCCAAGGATGCAACTCGGGGTCGGCAGGCAGCGCGCGCTTGAGCCATTCCAGTTCCGACAGCCGCCGACCGAGGCCAGCTTCTCCGGCGCACGCGTGCAGACGCCGAAAGGCGCCGTTGGCGAGCACGATCCGGCCGGCGAGGTCGATAATGAGAACCCCTGCGGTGAAGGCATCGAAGGTCATTCGCATGCGCTCGGGTACCGCCGTAGCGGGATCGAGCGCGGCCAGAGTGGGCCTCAGGTAGCGATACGCCGCCACGAGAGCTCCGCCCGCCAAGAGAATCGCCGCGATCACGCCCAGCACGTCCGGATAGCGCAGGA
>CAZILI010000042.1:0-15107 GCA_964539965.1 uncultured Burkholderiales bacterium
CGCCACCGTTCTGATAGGGGCCGCCGTCGCGGTCGAACAGGCTGGGGCAGTCGAGTACGAGCAGGCGAACGCCGCCGGCGGGCGCGCGGGCCGAAAGCAGCCGCGCCGCGGGAAATAGACCGGCAGGCAATGCTGCGACCTGGCGCTGCCCGCGCAGTTGCGCCCGCACCGAGCGATAGCCCGGAAGCAGGATGCGTACGTCTACGCCGAGTTCCACGAGGGCGGAGGGAAGCCCAGCCGACACGTCACCCAAGCCACCGGTCTTCACTAGCGGGAACAGCTCGGAGGTCACGAACAATACGCGAAGCCCCGCTTTTCGCATGCGCGCGCCCCTTTCGGCGTTCCCGATAGTGACTAACAGGATCCAGGAGATGCGATCGTCCAGGCCTGCCCTGCCTGCTCGACCGCGACGAGCGTCTATTAGACCGCGGCGACCGCCGCGGCGCAACCCGGATTCCCTACCGCTTACGTGCGGTGAGATGCGTCTCGATGGTGCTGTACAGCTTGGCCCGGTTGATGGGCTTGGTGAGGTAGTCGTCCATGCCGGCCGCGAGGCAGATCTCTCGGTCTCCGGGCAGCGCATGCGCGGTGAGCGCGACGATGGGGATGCGCGGGGTGCCGGCCCGCTCGCGCAGGCGTATCGCAGCGGTGGCCTCGAGACCGCCCATCTCCGGCATCTGTATGTCCATGAGGATCAAATCGAAACGATGCTTCTCCACCAGCGCTAGCGCCTCGCGCCCGTTGTTGGCGACCAGCACGTTGTAGCCGCGCTTTTGCAGCAAGTGCAGGGCGAGCAGCTGGTTATCGGGATTGTCTTCTACCAGCAACAAGCGAATGCTGGCAGGATTGTGCCCCTTGATTTGCGACTCAGGCTGGGACGCCACCGGCTTGAGTTTCTCTTCCGCAGCGTGGCGCAGCGGCTCGGCACTCTTATCTGGTGAATTGCCGGCGCTCGGTTTGTTGCTTGCCACCGGCCAACTCGTGCGCCCCGCGGCGAGTTCGAACTCGACTTTGCCGCTCGCGACACCAACCGGCCGCACGCGCGGGGGCGTGGAACGCGCGCCGGCTTCGCCGCGGCTTGCGGGCTCGGTGACGGCCTCCGTGCCGAGCTGCCTGGTCTTGAATTCGATACTCTCCATGGTGCTACGGTGGATAGCCACGAACAGCATTAGGGCGCACGCGACGAAGGTGAGGAACAGCGACACCACGACAGCCTCCGGGCCGCTGCGGGAAAACATGTCCACCGCCCAAGGCACGGCGACGACCAGGGTGAACAACGGAAAGGCCGAGCGCAAGCTCGCTAGCGCGTAGACGCTAGCCGCCGTGACGATGCTCGATAGCGCGAGAGTCGCCCCCAAGGTGCCAATACTCCCTTGGGCGAGATGCGAAATGCCGAGCAGGCCCCACACCACACCGCCGAGTGTGCTGCCGGCCAGCGCGAGCGCCCACCAGCGCGTCATGTCCGCTTGCGCGCTGTGTAGGCGCAGGAAGAATCGATGCAAGACGAAGCGCAGCGCCGTGACCACGGCGAGCGCGCATACCCAACCGGTTACGCTGACGCCGGCCAGCGTCCCGGCGAGCAAGAAAGCCAACACCAGCCCGAGCAGCAGTTGGACGATCAGCTCGCCCGGCATGCGCCGATACACCAGGCGCAACTGCCGCGTGGCGCGCGCGCGGTCCTCGGGGTTGCTCGGGCGCAGGCTGCGGGCCCACGGCCCACTGCTGGGCAGGCGAAATGTCATGAAGCGTGGCCGATCGGCGTGAAGAACCTTGTAGAACTCATGTCGGCGTGGTTGCGCAAACCGACATCGATTTTCGCCACGCCAGCCTGCATTGTAAGTAAGCATTGGGCAGTCGACAAATGTTTGTGGCGGAATTGTGGCGGGGTACGAGGGTAGGGCGCATCCGATGGGCGGCCTTGGGACGACGCAGTGCGCCCGGGCGACCGGGTTGGACGTTGTCTTGAACAAATCGACCGGCGGCGCGAAACAATGTGCGTGGCGCGCCGTAGAGGCGGAATTCGTCAATTGCCTCGATGTCTAACGTAGAATACGTCTAAGAAAAGGGTCGCAAATGTCGATCGCGAGAGCATTTCTTTTACTTTTGGCGGTCGCCGCGCTGAGCGCGTGCGCAGGTCTCGGCACGCCCCGTCCCAAACCGCCGACGTTGGATGAAATCGTCGCGCTCAGCAAAGAGGGCACGCCCCCCGCCGACATCATCAAACGCATCGAAGACTCCGATGCGGTCTATGCGCTGAGCGCCACCGACATCGTCAAGCTACACGAGCAAGGGGTCGCCGACGAAGTGCTCGATCGCATCCAGAAGGACTACCTGGAGGAAATCCGCCGCGACGAAGCGTTTCGGGCCTATAGCTACTACGGCTGGTACTACCACCCGTTCGGGCCCTACAACTATTATCCCTATCCGTACTACTGGCGGCATCGCCGCTGGCGCTGACGCAATCCGCGTTTCCAGCTAGCGCAAGAAACGCTTCAAGCGCGCCACCCCTTCTTCCAACTCAGCCAACGAGGTGCAGTAGCTCACGCGCACGTGGCGGTTCGCGCGATGCGCGCCGAAGTCGATGCCGGGCGCGATCGCTACCCGCGCCGCCTCCAGCGCATCCCAAGCAAATCGATAGCTGTCGTCGGTAAATCGCGAGCAGTCCGCGTACAGATAGAACGCGCCCTCCGGTGTGACGGGAACGGCAAAGCCCAACTCGCGCAGCGCGCCGATCAAGTAGTCGCGCCGCAGGTGGAACTCATGCCGCCGCGCCTCGGCAATAGAGATGCTGTCGGGGGTGAACGCCGCCAGTGCCGCGTCCTGAGCGATCGACGAATTCGAGATGTAGAGATTTTGCGCGAGTTTCTCGACTTCGCGCGCGTAGTCGGGCGGCATCACCAGCCAGCCTAAGCGCCAGCCGGTCATCTGGAAATATTTCGAGAAGCTATTGATGACGAAGACGTCCTCGGACAGCGATAACACCGTGGTCGGCTCGGCGTCGTAGGTGAGGCCTTGATAGATCTCGTCGACGATCAGACGCCCGCCCAAGTGGGCGACCTTGGCGAGGATCTCGCGCATACGCGCCGGCGGCACGATCGTGCCGGTAGGGTTGGCGGGCGAGGCGATCAATGCCGCGACCGTGTCGGCATTCCAATTCGACTCGATCAATTGCGCCGTGAGCTGATAGTGGCTATCACTGCCGACCGGCACGCCCACCGGCTCACCGTTCACCGCCCGCACGAACTGAAAGTTGCACGGATAGCCCGGGTCGGTGAGCAGCACGCGCTCGCCGGGATTCACCAGTACACCCATCGTGAGCATCAGCGCGCCCGAGGCGCCTGCGGTCACGCAGATGCGCTCCGGCGCGAGCTTGACGCCGTAGCGCCGCTCGTAGAATGCGGCGATCGCCGCGCGCAGCGCGCTGGTGCCCATCGAGGGCGTGTAGCCGAACTTCCCCGCTTGCAATGCGGCGCGCGCTGCCTCGACGATAGGTTGCGGGGTCGGGAAATCCGGCTCGCCGATGCACAAGTTGATCACGTGCGCGCCGGATTGTTCTAGCTCGCGCACTCGCGTGAAAAGCTCGACCACGTGAAACGGCTGGATCGCCCGCATGCGCGAGGCGATATGCGCTGAAAGGGTCATGCAGAATCTCGCATCGACTGTCTAACGCCTAGATTTGATTCTTGATCTCATCCCATCGCTTTTGCAGCCGCTTGGAGGACACCGGCGCGGGAGTGCGCAATTCTTGCGCGAACAGCGAGACGCGCAGCTCCTCGATCTGCCAGCGAAACGACTCGAGCGCCGGTGAAATGCGCTCCTGTCCGGCGTGGGCGAGGTAATTGCGCCACAAGGGGGCAAGCTCGGCCGTGCTCTGCCGGTCGCGCTGCGGAGCTTGCCTGATCTTGCCCAAGCGCAACTCGACGGCCTTCAAATAGCGAGGATAGTGCACGAGTTGCGCCCACGGCACGCGACGCAAAAAGCCGCGGTGCACCAGATGGCGCAATTGCTCCGCGACGTCGTCGCGGCACCAGTCGAATGCGCCCGGCGAGAGCGCGGCCCACTGCTTGTGCACTTGCTCGTGCTGCGTGAGAACGGCATGGGCGAGGTTCGCGTAGTCGTTGGCGATGGCCGCGAGCTTCGTGCGGCCGCTATCGCGGCGCTTCGCGAACTCACGCGCGTTGCGGAGCGGCTCGGCCGAAGCGAGAAACGCTTCCTGGCATATCGCATATACGACGTCTTCCTTGTAGTCATGGGGTATACCTTCTAGGCCCGCTTCTGCACTAGGTTTCTCTCTATGTACAGGCTGGAGTATACGCCCGTAGCGCAAAGTCGATTCTTTCAAGTGAGGGAGATTCTTCTCCAGGTAGCGCAGCGGCTCGCGCAGCTCCAGGCGAAACAGCCGCACCAGTCCCCGCCGCGTCGCGCGGCTCGCCTTGTCGGGCGAATCGAACAAGCGCAACGCCACCGAGGCGCCGCAATCCTCCAGACCCGGGTAGGCCAGCAAGGTGTGGCCGGCGTGGCGCAGCTCCACTTGTTCGGGCAGGTCGCCAAAGTCCCAAGTGGTAATGCCTTCGCGCTCCAGGCCGCCCGTTGCTTGCGATCGCAGGGCCGATTGCGCCGCCGCGCCCAACTTGGCGCGCAGCTCGCCCACATCGCGCCCGATGGCGAGTTCTTGCCCGCGCTCGTCCACCACGCGCACGTTCATGCGCAGGTGCGCAGGCAGTTCCACCGTGCTCCAGTCCTCAGGCGTGATCGGCACGCCGAGAGTGCGCTGCGCGAACTGCGTAATCGCCGCGCTGACCGACATGCTGTCACGCTCGATGCCGTCGCTCCACTCCAGAAATTGAGTGACGCGCTCGGCGAGCGGCACGAACGCGCGCCGCAGCCGCTGCGGCAGTCCACGCAGCAGCGCGGTCACTTTCTCGCGCAACAGGCCGGGCACGAGCCAGTCCAAGCGGCTTGGATTGAGCTGATTGAGCACGGCGAGCGGCACGCTGACGCTCACACCGTCAAGCGCGTGGCCGGGATCGAATCGATAGCCGAGCGGCAAGGCCAGTTCGTTCAACGCGAGCGTGTCGGGATAGAGCGCCTCGGTCACGTGCGACGCCGCATGGCGCATCAGGAATTCCCGCGTCAAGAACAACAGCAGCGGTCGCTCTCGCTCGGCGTGTTTGCGCCACGCTTCGAACGCCGCGCCGTTGTAGATGTTGTCGGGGATGAGCGCGTCATAGAAAGCGAAGATGGTCTCGTCGTCGACCAGCACATCCTGCCGCCGCGCTTTGTTCTCCAACGCTTGGATGTCGTGTATGAGCTGAAAGTTCTGCTTGAGAAAGGCGGCGCGCGTGTCGAATTCGCCCGCCACCAGCGCGCCGCGGATGAAGATCTCGCGCGCTTCGCGAGGCTGGATCGGACCGTAGTGCACGCGCCTGTCGCTCACGAGGGTCAAGCCGTACAAGGTGACGCGCTCGCTGGCCACCACTTGCGCTGAGCGCTTTTCCCAGTGCGGGTCGAGATAGCTGCGCTTGACCAAGTGCTTAGCTGCGGCTTCGATCCAATCCGGCTCGATCTTGGCAGCGCAGCGCCCGTACAGCCGGGTGGTGTCGGTCAACTCCGCGACCATGGTCCATCTCGGCTTTTGTTTGGAGAACACCGAATCCGGTGTCAGCCAGAACTTGGTGTCGCGCGCGCCCAGGTAGTTGTCCGCCTCGGGGTCCTTGCAGCCGATGTGGCCGAGCAGTCCGGTCAACAGCGCGCGATGCACCTGCTCGGGCGTGGCGGCGCTGGCGTTCACGCGCATACCCATCTCGGCCACCAAGGCGTGCAGCTGCCCGTGCACGTCGCGCCATTCGCGCATGCGCATGTAAGACAGGAAGTTCTCGTGGCAGAGCTGCGCCAACTTGCGATTGGATTTCTTGTGCTTGAGCGCCTCGTCGTAGAACTGCCAGAGCTTCAAGTAGCCAAGAAAATCGGAGCGCTCGTCCTGAAACGGCCTATGTTTCTCCGCCGCCGCATCGCGTTTGTCGATCGGGCGTTCGCGCGGATCTTGCGTCGACAACGCGGCGGCGATCACCAACACTTCGCTCAAGCACGCGCTGTCGCGCGCGGCGAGCAGCATGCGCCCGATCTTCGGATCGACCGGCAGCTTGGCGAGCTCGTGTCCGATGCCGGTGAGCGCGCGCGCCTCATTGATCGCGCCCAGTTCGGCGAGCAGCTGATATCCCGCCTCGATCGCCTTGACCCCGGGCGCATCTAAAAAGGGAAACGCCGCGATCTCGCCGAGCTTGAGCGCTTGCATGCGCAGGATGACCGCGGCGAGCGAGGTCCGCAAAACCTCGGGAGTGGTAAATTCCGCGCGCTGAGCGAAATCTTCCTCAGAATACAAGCGCACGCAAACGCCGCTTTGCACGCGCCCGCAGCGCCCGGCGCGCTGCTTGGCGCTGGCTTGGGAGATCTTTTCTATCTGCAGCAGATTGACCTTGCTGCGCACGCTGTAGCGATTTAGCCGCGCTACGCCGGTGTCGACCACGTAACGGATGCGCGGCACCGTGAGGGAAGTCTCGGCCACGTTGGTGGCGAGCACCACGCGCGGCGCGGCGCCGGGCTGAAACACGCGATCCTGCTCGGCGACCGTGAGGCGGGCGAACAGCGGCAGGATCTCGACGCCGGGCGGATGATGCTTGCGCAACGACTCCGCCGTCTGCTTGATTTCGCGCTCGCCGGGCAAGAACACCAGCACGTCGCCGGGCCCGCTGGCGAGCCACAATTCGTCGATGGCGCGCACCACCGCGTCCTCGATGTCGCCCTGTTCTGGGTCGTCGGCCCGCGGCGGGCGGTAGCGTAACTCCACCGGATAGGTGCGGCCCGACACCTCGATCACCGGCGCTTGGCCAAAGTGCGCGGCAAAACGCGCGGCATCGATGGGCGCCGACGTGATGACGACCAGCAGGTCAGGCCGCCGCGGCAGCATCTGCTTCAGATAGCCCAGCAGGAAATCGATGTTGAGGCTGCGCTCGTGCGCCTCGTCGACGATCAGCGTGTCGTAGGCGTGCAGGCCGCGGTCGCCGTGAATCTCTGCGAGCAGCACACCGTCGGTCATCACCTTGACGAAGGTCTGCTCTTGTACGCGGTCGGTGAAGCGCACTTTGTAGCCCACCGCCTTGCCCACCTGCTCGCCGAGTTCTTGCGCGATGCGCGCGGCCACGCTGCGGGCGGCGATGCGGCGCGGCTGCGTGCAGCCGATCATGCCGCGCGCGCCGCGCTTCAATTCCAGGCAGATCTTCGGTATCTGCGTCGTCTTGCCCGAGCCGGTTTCGCCGCAAACGATGACGACTTGATGCGCCGCAATGGCGGCAGCGATGTCGGCGCGCTTGGCGCTGACCGGCAAGGCCTCGTCGTAGCTCGGGGTGGGCAGCGCGCGGGCGCGCGCTTGGGCGCGCTCTACCGAGGCGGCTACCGCTTCACGCAGTGAAGCGAGCGCATCGGGCGACGGCTTTGCCTCCAGCTGCCGCAGGCGATGCCTCAGGCGGCCGGCGTCGCCGATCATCGCTTGCCCTAGGGCGCGCCTGATGTCGCTCAGTTCGGTGCTCGGCGTGTCGCGGATGGTGGCGGGAGGCAAGCGGGGGGTGCGGGAGGGCGGTTCGAGCGGCGAGATTATAGAGCAGCGCCGAGTGCCGCGCCGCCGGGAGGTATGATGGCGGTATCACCGGCGCACACACAAGCGAGCAGCGCTCTTTGTCGAAAAGCCCGAAAGGTTGATTCATGAATGCATTCGCGGATCGTCCCATCGTCGAACGAGCCTGTGCCTTGCAAGTCATCATGGGTGCGCTCAAGATCGCGTGGTATCCGCCCGACGCACGCAGCATTCAAGCGAGGATTGCCGCCGAAACCATCCCGCAAGCCCGTGGACTGGAAAACCTGCGGCAAGAGTTGGCGGCGCTCTCGCCCGGGCAATTCTTCGAAGTGTTCAAAGCGGGTTATAACCCGCTCACCGAGGACGCAGAGGAATTCGGGCTGGTGAGCTTCGGCCCGATGGGGGGAACCCATGCCGCCTACGGCCGCGCGCTCGCGGACACGAGCGAACCGAACCCGCGCTACCTGCGGCATTTCCAGAAGGAAGGCTACGAGGGCGAGGAAGCCGTCTTCATGGCGCGCTTCTTGAACCAGGTGCTGGAGCACTTGGGCGAACCGGAACGCTCGGAGTTCGAGGAATCTGTCGTGGGCGCGGCGCCGGAAGCGGAGCGGCGCAAGCGTTGGGTCAAGTTCATATCCAAGCACCCGCCCGCCTGGCTGCTGGCATACATGGCGCGCGCCGCGCGGGAGCGGAGCAAGCGCTCCTCGTAGCAGTGAGGCATCGTACAATCGGGAGCAGCGGACGCCGCCCGAGGTTTGCGGCAACCTCTGTCCCTTCCTGAATGAACGAGTACGAAGCGAAGTTGCGGCGGTTCATGGTCGAGCACGGCATCGAGGGCGAGCACTTGATATTCGACCAATCATGCCACTCGGTCGCCGAAGCCGCTGCTGCCGCTCAGGCGCAACCCGAGGATCTGGTAAAGAACATTTGCATGCTGGATGATGAGCGCGGCGAGCTAATCGTCGCCATCGTCAAGGGCGAGGACCGCGCCAGCACGTCGCGCGTGGGCAAGGCGCTCAATGCCGCGCGCCCACGCTTGGCAACACCGGAGGAGATCTTGCGCTTGACCGGCTATCCGTGCGGCGGCACGCCGTCGTTCGGCTTTCCCGCGCGCTTCCTCATCGATCCGCGCGTGATCGAGCGCGGCGTCATCTACACCGGCGGCGGCTCGCCGAACTCGTTGGTGCGTACCACGCCGCAGGCCCTGCTGCGGGCGAGCGCCGGGCTGGTCGCGCGTGTGCGTCCGTAGCGAGATCCCGTACCCGCTACGGTACGCTGATATAGCCCGCATCTAGATGCGGGCTTTCGCAGTATACCCCCAAGGAGATGCACGACGACGCGGCCGAGGTCACGCTGCATAGAAGCGACGCAGCGTGACCGGCCGCCTAACTACGCCTGCTTGGCGATGTAGCCGTGCGCGAGGTTGTCGCGCAGCTCATCGAGTTTGCCTGCCATGCGATACTCGTTCTTGATTTGCGCGAACTTGTCCTCGCTCAACCGCTCTTGCGCCGAGCGCAACGGCAAGTTGTACAGGCGCGCCGAGTTCAAGCCGAAGATCATGTTCTTCACTTCGCCGTCGGCCGGACCGAGCTGAGCGAACTTGTGCTTCTTGCGCATGTCTTCGGGGATCTCGAGCCGGCGCAGTCCTTCAATCTGCCATTGCGGCGAGCCGTGAAACACCGAGTCGGTTCCCCACACGACGTTGTTCGCCCCAAGGCCTTTGATCCAAGTTCCCAACAACGCGGCGGCAAAGCGCGGCTCGACCACCGCGGCGGTGGCGAAGCTGGTGCCCATCTCGGCGTACACGTTGCCGACGCCGGATTTTTGCGGCACGCGCGCTAAGTCGCTCGCCCACTTGATCTCGCCGGTACGCTCGAATTCGGCCATGCGCACGCCCGGGGGGTCCATGAACGCTTGCAGACAGCCGTGGTAGATGATGAAGTTGAGTTGCGGCCAATCCTTCGACGCCTTGGGCAAGTCCTCAGGGGTTTGGTACTTCCAAACATTGGCCCAGCTCTTTTCATAGTCGGCCGGCATGAGTCCCTTGTGGATGCAGATGTTGCGAATACCGGCGCGGTCGATCTTCTCGTAGAACGGATACATGAGCTTCTCGTCGTCGAGACGGAACGGATAGCGCGTGCCCGACGACAACGGATCGCCGATGGTGTAGAGCTTCCAGCTCGCCGGCGGATCCTTGGCGAGGATACGATCGACCTCTTCCATCCAGTTCGGCTGGCCGGGCGTGATCACGGCATGGCCGAGCATGCGCTTGCTGCCGGCGATGCGGTTCACCGTCCGCACCGCGTCGGCGATCTGCTGATTGCTCAAGAACGCCCACGACGAGTCGTCGAAAGGCGCACCGCTCAGCAGCGCGATCGAGGTGTCGCTGTTCATGAACATCTGCCGCACGTAGTTCTCGAATTTGATGTCGTACAGGCCGACCTTGTCCGGGTCGACGCCGCTCTTCCAAACCTGAGCGCCGTGCTTGAGAAACCCGACGAAACCTTCTTGCTTGTAGTCGTCGCGCACAAAGTGCGTTTGCACGTCGAAAATGAATTGGCCCTTCAACGCGTCGGCGCGCGCTCCGGCGGCGTCTTGGTCGGCCGCTTCCGCCTCCGAGACGTCAAACAGCTTGCCGAACACTTGATTCATCGCCAGGAACGCGGCCGCCATGCCCGATCCCGTGCGTAAGAACTTCCTGCGATCCATGCCGAGCTTGGCGCCGTAGCTGTCGGCCATCTGCTTGATGCGCGCTTCGACTTGCTTTTGCTGCTCGGTCTGCGGCAGCGGATTGAACTCGCCGTTGGAAATCATCTGGGTTGGGATCGGCGACGAAAACGAGTTCTCCGCCGGCTCCACGTTCGCGAACTCCCGCTCACTAAAGTAGGTGCCCATTCCCCTATCTCCTCTGTTGATGCAGTCGGTACCCCTTGTTGCCGGGGCGCTTTGCCCTCTTGCAGAGCCCGCCCATCATATTCCGGTTTCTCCTCGCGCACTAGCCCGCGATCGATATCGCTCCCAGTGGAGCGCGGGCTTCTTTCTGGCGGCCTAGAGAGCAAGGGGTGAAGCGACTTGAACCTTTGCCGCATGGGCGGAAAAGCACAACGCGGCTGCTCGATGGTCGAGCCAGGCCGCTCTAAGGTGACAAGGAGATGACATGACCTACCAAACGAACCCGCCGGGTTTGCGCCTGGCGAAATGGATCGCATGCGCGGCCATCGGTCTGGCGTTGAGCGCTAACGCGGCCGCCGCGGAAGATGCGAGTTTGGACGCGTTTCTTCCCGAGTTCGAGCAAGGCATTACGCGGTTTATCAACGGCGACCCCGAGCTGTGGAAACACAACGCCTCCAAGCGAGAGGACGCCACCATCATGGGCGCTTGGGGCGCCTACGAGCGTGGTTGGCAGGAGCTGGGTCCGCGCTACGATTGGGCCGCCGCTCGGTTCGTGGAAAGCGGCGCCAAGGCGCAGGTGGAGTATCTGGCCTCCGCCGTGAGCGGCGACCTTGCCTACACCGTCGCCATCGAACGCAGTGAAGCCCGCGTAGTCGGTCAAGATAAACCGGCGACCATGGCGTTGCGCGTCACTCACATCTTCCGCAAGGAGGATGGCGCGTGGAAGCTCGTGCATAGACACGCGGATCCCCTGATGGCCAAGACGGCGCCCGCCGCGGTGCTGCAGAAGTAGGAGTTCGTCGCGCGGGAGGTGCGCGATGGGCGCACCGCGCAGCGACGGCCGCACGCGCTGTGTGAGGGACTAAGCGCTAGGCGCTAGACAGCAAGATAGCGGCTCTTCACCGCGTCGTTTTGCTTGAGAGCTGCGATGGTGTCGCGGTAGACGATGCGGCCCTTGTCGATGACGGTGGCGTGGCTCGCGATACTCATACAGAAATGCATATTCTGCTCGGCGAGCAGGATCGTCATGCCCATCTCGCGCAGGGTGCGCAGCAACGCGCCGATGCGCCGCACGATGATCGGCGCCAAACCTTCACTCGGCTCGTCGAGCAGCAACACGGTGGGATTGCCCATCAGGGTGCGGGCGATGGTGAGCATCTGTTGCTCGCCGCCGGACAAGCGTCCGGCCAAGCGCTCGCGCAACGGCAGCAGCACCGGAAAAACTTCGAAAATGCGCGCGAGGTTCCAATAGTCTTGTCCTTGTGGACCGCGCTTGGCGCCGATGATGAGATTGTCTTCGACGCTGTGCTCGGGGAAGACCTGCCTGTCTTCGGGCACGTAGCCGAGTCCGGCGCGTGCGATGCTGTGAGGCTTTTCGCCTTGCAGATGCGCGCCCATGAACTGAATCGTGCCGCGCTTGGGCGGCGCTAATCCGGCTAGCGCCTTGAACGTAGTCGACTTGCCCGCGCCGTTGCGCCCCAACAGCGCCATGGTCTCTCCTTGGCGCACCTCGACGTCGACATCGAACAGGATCTGGCTCGTGCCGTAGAACACGTCGAGCTTGCTCGCTGCCAACATGACCTCACCGCTCATGCTTGCGCTTCCTCGTGCGCTTCGCCCAGGTAGGCCTTGATGACTTCGGGGTGTCGGCGTATCTCGTCGGGCGTGCCCTCGGCGAGCACCGAGCCGTAGCTCAACACCCGGACGGTCTGGGCGACTTTGAACACGATATCCATATCGTGCTCGATGAAAATCACGGTCATCTTTTCGCGCTGCCACAGCGACTGCAAGGTATCCATCATCTGCCAGCGTTCTTCCGATCCCATACCGGCGGTGGGCTCGTCGAGCAAGAGGATCTTCGGTTCCAGCGCGAGCGCGAGCGCGATGTCGAGCAGCTTTTGGTCGCCGTGCGACAGATTGCGCGCCAAGGTGTCGGCTTGGCCGGCCAGCCCGACCATGTCCATGACCGCCTGCGCGCGTTCCAGCGCGTCGCGCAGCGGGAAGCGGCGCAACAGCAAACCGTGGTGGCGCTGATGGGCGTTGATGGCCGCGAGGGTCGCCTCGCGCACGCTGAGAGTGGGAAACACTTGGGCGATCTGAAACGCCCGGGCGATGCCGCGGCGCGCGACCTCGGGCGCGGTCAAGCCGGCGATGTTCACGCCTTGCAACAGGATGCGGCCGGCATCCGGGCGCAGCGCACCGGTGATGAGATTGAACACCGTGGTTTTTCCCGCGCCGTTGGGACCGATGATCGCGCTCAGCGAGCCGGCGCCGAAATCGAGATTCAGGTCCTTGGTGGCGGCGACACCGCCAAAGGACTTATGCAGCCCTTCTAGACGCAGCATCGCGTGCTCACGGCCAATCCCCGCGTATGCCGGGATAGCTTTGCCACGAGCCGCGCACGAGCCATCCGGCGTCGACCGGCAAATTCACCCCGGTGATCGCGCTCGCCTCCTCCGACAAGAGAAAGGCAACCGCGTAGCCGCAATCGCGCGGCTCGACCAAGCGCCCGAGCGCGCTGGTCGCCGCTAACGCGGCGGCGTCGCGCTCGCCGGCGTCGATCTTCGCCTGCAGCGCGGGCGTCAGGGTGAAGCCGGGCGAGACGGCGTTGACCCGCACGCCGCAGCGGCCCCACTCTGTCGCCAAGCATTCGGTGATGGAGATGACCGCCGCTTTCGCCGGCGCATAGGCATGCAGTGGAAAAGAGCGCAGCCCGGCGATCGAGGCGATGTTCACGATCGCGCCGGCGCGGCGCGCCGTCATGTGCTTGGCAAAGGCGAGGCTCGCGACGTAGGTGCCGCGCTGATCGATGTGGATGACCCGATCCCAGTCCTCGAGCGATAGCGATTCCGGCGCCAGCGGCACCGCCAGTATCCCGGCGGAATTGACTAGTCCATACACCGGTCCCACTTCACTTTCGATGCGCGCGGCCAAGGCTTGCATCGCCGCGGCGTCGCCGACATCACCGCTATAGGCGGGGCCGCCGACCGCAGCCGCGACGCGCTGGGCGCCGGCCAAGTCGATATCGACCAGCACGACGCGCCATCCTTTGGCGGCGAGCACGCGCGAGCACGCCTCGCCGATGCCACTTGCGGCACCGGTCACAACGACGATCTTTTGGTTGGAACTCATGAGTGTTGCTCCAGTGTGGGCCTGGCTGCCGACCGGCCGCGCGCGAATTCGACCAGGCCGCCGAGCACGCCCTTGCGCAGGCCGAGCGCAAACGCCAGGATGATGATGCCCAATACCAAGCCGTAATGCTGCGTGATGCGGGTCACGAAGTCGTTGAGCAGCAGCAAGATGACCGCGCCCACTAAGGGGCCGAAAAAAGTGCTGATGCCGCCCAGCATGACCATGAACACGGCCTCGCCGGAGATGGTCCAGTAGGCGAAATCGGGATAGGCGCCGGAGACGAACAACGACATGATCAATCCTCCTATCGAGCCGAATACGCCGGCGATCACGAAAGCCAGCAGCCGCATGCGCCACACCGTGACGCCGAGAAAGCTGACTCGATTCGGATTGTCGCGAATCATGCGCAAGGTGTAGCCGAAGGGCGACTGCACCAGATGCCACATGATGAAGAGCGAGCCCACCAGCAGCGCCGCGCAGAACACGTACAGATGGCTCGGATTGGTGAGATCGACGCCGAGAAATGGCGGCCGGGGCAGGCCGCCGGTCAGCCCTTGATCGCCCCCCGTCACCGGCGTCCAGGCGATGATGCTGCTATGTAGCAACATCTGAAACGCCAAAGTGAGAAACGAAAAGTAGATCTCTTTCAAGCGCACGCAGATCGCGCCGACTACCAGCGCGACAGCGGCACTCAACAAGACGGTGAGCAAGAAGGCGAGCGGGACCGAGGTGCCCGTCTTCTGCATCAGTAGACCGAAGCTATAGGCGCCCAGGCCGTAGAACAAGCCGTGACCGAAAGACACCATGCCGGCGTAGCCCACCAGCAGATTGAGCGAGGTGGCAAAAATGGCAAACGCCGCCAGCCGAATCACGAAGTCGGATAAAAACTTGCTGGGAAACAGAACCGGCAACAGCGCGAGCAGAGCGAAGGCGGCGAGCGCCAGCAGCAGATCGCGCCTGAAAGAGGATCGCGGGGGGGCGACGGCCATACTAGCGATCCTTGCCGAACAATCCGCTCGGCTTGACGATCAGGATGATCGTCATGAGCAAGAACATCAGACCCTCGGTGAACAGCGGAAAGCCGATCGAGCCAAAGCTGCGCACCAACCCGATCATGAGCGAGCCCACCAGCGCGCCGGCCATCGAGCCCATGCCGCCGATGACGGTGACGATGAAGGACTCGATGACAATCGAGAATCCCATGCCCGCCACCACCGAGCGCACCGGAGCGGCGAGCGCGCCGGCCAACCCGGCCAGCATGCCGCCCAGGGCAAACACGCCGCCGTAAACCAGCGTGGTGTTGATGCCGAGCGAGGACACCATGCTCGGGTTGATCGCGACCGCGCGAACGATCTTGCCGGCTCGTGTGCGGGCGGTCACCAAGCCGAGTCCGATGGCGATCAGCAGGGTGACGACGATGCCCGGGGCGATCTCGCGCACGCGCCGCTTTCCC
>CAZILI010000043.1:0-15040 GCA_964539965.1 uncultured Burkholderiales bacterium
AGCGAGGCGAGCAGCCCGGCGATGAGCCAAGGGCGAGCCTTGACATACGCGCCCAGCGCCCACACGCGGTCGGCTATGTCCAACGGCCCGCGCCAGTAAACAAACTCCCGCCGCAGTGCGCTGCGCTGCTCGGCCGCGCGGGCGATCAGTGCGGCTCGCCTCACCGCTATGCGCCGGTCGGTCACGGCGCCGCTCTGAGCGCCGCGCGATCCTTCGCCAGTTCGCCCAGGGTAGCGGAGAACAAGCGCGCCTGGGTGCGGCTCGCTCTGCCGAGCAGTGTGACCACGATCACGCTCGCGGCGAAAAACAGCGCGCTGGCGGCGGCGATCGCCAGCAAGCGGTGGCTGTCCCAGAACAGCACCACCACGAACACGGCGGCAAGTAGCACGCCGAGGCTAAAGAAGAACAGCGCCACCGCGCCCCACAAAACGAAGGCGGCGAAGCGCCGCGCGGCCTCTTCCAGGTCGGTGGACAGTAGGGCCAGGCGGGTCTCTGCGACGCCTGCCGCTGTCTCCGCCAGCCGCCGCAGCGAGTCGAGGAGCCCGACCGAGCGGCGCGCTTCGCTCATCGCCGGCCGATCAGCATACCCACCACCAGGCCCACCGCGGCGCCGAGCCCGATCGATTTCCAAGGATGCGAATGCACGAATTCGTCGGTCGAGGCGGCGGCGAGCTTGGCCTTGGCCATCACCATCGATTCGGTGTCGTCGAGTTTGCGGCGCGCGTCCTTGAGAGTGGACTCGAACTGCTTGCGCGCGTCGGTCAGTTTATCGCCGGACTCGCGCACGCTGGCGTCGACGAAGTCTTGTGCCGCGTCCAGCACGCGCTTGATGTCGTGCAACAGGGGATTGTCGTGACGGCGCATTGCTTCAAAAGGATCCATGGGTCCGCTCCGATTGACAGGGAAGAAAGTGATTTGTATGGAAGATACGGCGCACGGATGAACCCGATCTTGACGCAAATCAAACCGAGCGCGGACAAGATCGCTTCGCGAGAAGCTTGACCGCGATCAAGCCCGCGCCGGCAACCAGGCGTAAACTGTCTTGCCGTTGGGTGAGTGGCGGAGGCTATCATGGCTCGAAACGTCTTGTTGGAGGCGGCACGGGTTTGCGCGAGCATGCTGCTCGCGGTCAGTGTTGCGAGCGCGGCGGCGCAAAGCGAGCGCGAGCCGAACGTGCGGGTCAACAGCGCCGGCGACTTGTTCGCGGCCGGCGGTGTGGTCCTCCTCACCGACGAGGTGACGGGCGACGCCTTCATAGCGGGCGGCAAGGTGCGTTTGGAGAGCAGAATCGGCGGCGACGCGTTCGCCGCGGGCGGCAATGTCAGTTTCGAGGGCCCGGTCGACGAAAGCTTGTACGCTGCCGGAGGCGCGGTCACCGTCAACGGCCCCATCAAGAGGCATCTGCGCGCCGCCGGTGGTGACCTCACCGTGGCCTCGAGTGCGACGATAGGGGGCAAGGCGACCTTGGGTGGAGCACACGTGGATATCGAGGGCGCGATTCAAAAGCACCTCGCCGTGGCGGCCGAATCGGTGCGCATCAACGGACGCATCGGCGGCGACGCCGAGATC
This sequence comes from uncultured Burkholderiales bacterium, assembly GCA_964539965.1. Classification (GTDB taxonomy): domain Bacteria; phylum Pseudomonadota; class Gammaproteobacteria; order Burkholderiales; family JALYOK01; genus CAZILI01. The sequence continues at coordinate 1,570 of CAZILI010000043.1, forward strand.
ACGGCGCGCAAGGTCGAACTCGGGCCGCGCGCGCAGATCGCGGGATCGCTCACCTATTGGAGCGCGCTGCCCGCGACGATCGACCCGGCCGCGACGATCGCCGGCGGTGTTACGCATCGATCGGTTTCTTTGCCGCCGGCGAGTCGCACCTTGGGCATGGCGGCATGGATCGTGGGCGGCGTACTGCTCACCTTGGGGCTCATGGGTCTGGGGAGCGTACTGATCTTGCTGCTGCCGAACTTCACCCATTCGGTCGAGCGCACCTTCGCCGGTAGTCCGGGAAAGAGCTTCTTGCTCGGCCTGGCGCTGCTGCTGGGGCTACCGGCGATCGGCTTGCTATTCATGATTACCTTGCTCGGCATTCCGCTCGGGCTGGCGGTATTGTTCGTCTACCCGCTGGTGATCATGCTGGGATACTTGGCTGTGGCTATGCTGATCGGCGACAAGGCGATGGGCCTACTGCGCCGGGGCAGGGCGCTGACGCCCGGCGCGCGCATCGTGGGCCTGGTCGGCGCGTTGTTGCTGCTTGCCATGCTGCAAGCGGTACCGGTGCTGGGCGGCCTCCTGATTTGGATCCTGCTGTTGATCGGAGTAGGCGCCTGGGCGCTGACCGTGTATCGGCGCTATCACCAGCCCACGTCGGTCGCTCTCGTTTGAGCCAGCGGTGGACTTCAATAACTGATGCGCAAAGAGGGAAGAGCCATGGCGAATTGTATTCTTGTCCCGATCGACGGGTCTGCAAACTCCACACATGCGGTGCAGTATCTCATCGATCGCCGAGCGAACCTCACCGCCACTGAGATTCACTTGCTCAACGTGCAACTGCCGATTCGCTCCGGCGAGAGCGCCTCCGAAACCGTGCTGCAAGGCATACGCCAGATCCAGGACACGGCGGCCGCCGGCGCGCTCGAGGAAGCGCGCCGCCTACTGGATCGCGCCGGCATCGCCTATCGTTGCAACATCAAGGTGGGCGAAGCGGCCGAGACCATCGCGCACTATGCGCACGAGTGCGGCTGCGACAGCATCGTCATGGGCACGCGCGGACTGGGCTCGATCAAGAGCCTGGTGTTGGGTTCTGTGGCGACCAAGGTCATCCACCTCGCCGACGTACCGGTGACCCTGGTGAAGTAGTAAGCGCGCTGTTGCTGGTCTGCTTGCTTCGCCTAGGCGAGGAGTTCGCCTCGTGCCGCGATGACTAAGGCGCCCATGCCGATCGGGCAGGCGGTGTTTCACATTCACCGCGTGTCCAAGGTCTACCGCATGGGTGAAGTCGAAGTGCACGCCTTGCGCAATGTCGATCTCGACTTGTACGCGGGCGAGTTCGTGGTGCTGCTCGGCGCTTCGGGTAGCGGCAAATCGACCTTGCTCAACATCATCGGCGGGCTCGACGTGCCAAGCGGCGGCGAGGTTTTCTACCTCGACCATGATCTCACGCGCGCCGGCGACGAGGCGCTCACGCGCTTTCGGCGCGAGCACGTGGGCTTCGTGTTCCAGTTCTACAACCTGATTCCGAGCCTGACCGCGCTGGAGAACGTGGCGTTGGTGACCGAGATCGCCGCGCATCCCTTGGAACCCGCCGAGGCGCTGCGCTTGGTCGGCCTGGGCGATCGGCTGCATCACTTCCCGGCGCAAATGTCGGGCGGCGAGCAGCAGCGCGTCGCGATCGCGCGCGCGGTGGCCAAGCACCCCGACGTGCTGTTGTGCGATGAGCCGACCGGGGCGCTCGACTTCGCCACCGGCAAAATCGTGCTCGAAGTGCTCGAGCGGGTCAATCGCGAGTTGGGCACGACCACCGCCGTTATCACCCACAACGCCGCGATCGCGCACATGGCCGACCGCGTCATCCGCATCTCGAGCGGCGAGATCGTCGAAGTTCAGCGCAACGCCGTCAAGCGCGCCCCTGCGGAGCTCGCGTGGTAAGCGCGCTCGACAGGAAGCTCGCGCGCGACCTGTGGCGCTTGCGCGGGCAGCTGATTGCCGTGGTGCTGGTCATCGCCTGCGGCGTGGGAACCTTCGTCACCACACGCGGCATGTACGAGTCACTGGTGCAGGCGCGGGCAGAGTACTACGCGCGCTATCGTTTCGCGGAGGTGTTCGCTTACGTGAAGCGCGCGCCGGAGGCCCTGTTGCGCGAGATCGCGGCCATGCCGGAGGCGGCGCGGGTGGCGAGCGATATCAGCTTGGAAGTCACGCTCGACGTGCCGGGCTTAGCGGAGCCGGCCACCGCGCAACTCGTATCGCTCCCCGACCGAGGCCGGCCGGCACTCAACGATGTGCACATCGAACGGGGACGCTACTTGCAGCCGGGGGCGCGCGACGAAGTGCTGGTGAGCGAAGCGTTCGCCAAGGCCAATGGGTTGCAGCCCGGTAGTGTCTTGAGCGCCGTCATCAATGGCCGCTGGCAGAAGCTGCGCGTGGTGGGAATCGCCATCTCGCCCGAGTTCATCTTCGTGCTGCGGCCGGCGAGCGGCCTGCCGGACAACCGCCGCTACGGCATCCTGTGGATGGGACGCAGCGCCGTGGCGTACGCCTACGACATGGTCGGCGCGTTCAATCGCCTTGCCCTGGGCCTGGTGCACGGCGCGCAGCAAGCCAGAGTGATCCAGTCGCTCGACAGCATGCTCGCGCGCTATGGGGCGATCGGCGCGTTCGGGCGCGACGAACACTTGTCGCACAAAGTCGTCTCCGACGAAATCACCCAGCAGAAGGTGTACGGCGCGGTGGTCGCGGGCATCTTTCTGGCCGTCGCCGCGTTTATCATCAACATCGTGCTGTCGCGCTTGGTGGCGACCCAGCGCGACCAGATCGGGCTACTGAAGGCGTTCGGCTACGCCAATTCCGAGATCGCTTGGCACTACTTGAAGCTGGTGCTGATCATCATCGCCGCGGGCAGCGCCTGCGCGGTGCCGGTGGCGGCCTGGCTAGGTGGGGAATTTGCGAGCCTGTATCGCGATAGCTTTCATTTTCCCAGCCTGGAGTGGCATTTCAGCGCCGGCGCGTTCGCGCTCGGTGGTGGCGCCGCGCTGCTGGCGGCCGCGGTGGGCGCTTTCACTGCGGTGGGCGCGGCGGTGCGTCTGCCGCCCGCGGAGGCAATGCGGCCCGAACAACCGCAGCGCTTTCGCCCCGGCTGGATCGAGCGTGCCGGATTCCAGCGCTGGCTGTCGATTTCGCTGCGCATGATCGTGCGCAACCTGGAGCGCAGACCGTGGAAAGCGGTGCTCTCCATCGTCGGCATCGCACTGGCGGTGGCGATCCTGGTGACCGGCCGCTACGGCATCGACGCGATCGATCGGATCCTGGAAGTTCAGTTTCGCTTGGCTCAACGAGAAGACATCGACATCGACCTGGCTAATCCGCGTGCCGCCGGCGCCTTGCATGAAATGAAGCGCCTGCCCGGGGTGTTGCACGCCGAGCCGTTTCGCTTTGCATCCGCTCGGTTCCGCGTGGGCCATCGCACGCGCCGCGGCGGCATTCTGGCGCTGCCGCAGGACGGTGATCTGCGGCGCGTAGTCGATATCGAGCGTCGCGCGATTGCGCTACCCCACGAGGGCCTGATGCTGTCGGAGAAACTGGCGCAGGTGCTCGGCGTCGCAATCGGTGATGCGGTGAACGTGGAGTTTCTCGAGGGCGAGCGGCGCGTGGTCGCCGTCCCGGTGACGGCTCTGGTGGACGATCCGGTCGGAATCGGTGCCTACATGACCATGGCGAGCCTCAACGCGCTGTTGCGCCAAGACGCCGGCACGCTAAGCGGCGGCTATCTCGCGGTGGACGCCTCACGGCGCGAAACGCTATATCGTCACCTTAAGGCGCTGCCCTTGGTGCGCGGCGTCAGCGCCAAGGATGCGATGCTGGCGAGCTTTCGCGACGTCATCGCGCGAAGCCTGCGCCTGCAGACGGCGATCAATATCGTCTTTGCTACCATCATCGCGCTCGGGGTGGTGTACAACAGCGTGCGCATCGCGTTGTCCGAACGGGCGCACGAACTGGCGAGCCTACGTGTGCTGGGGTTCACGCATCGCGAGATCGCGGCGATGCTGCTGGGCGAGCAAGCACTGCTGACCTTGGCCGCGCTGCCGGCGGGCTTCGCCGTCGGCTTCGCCATCGTGTACGCGGTGGTGAGCGCCATGAATCGCATCGAGACGTTTCGCCTGCCGCTGTTCGTCGCGCTGCAGGCGTTTGCCTTCGCCGCCATCGTGGTGATGCTGGCCGCCGCGCTGTCGGGGCTGCTCATCTGGGGTCGGCTGAAGCGGTTGGATTTGGTGGCGGTGCTGAAGACTCGTGAATAGGAACACTATGCAAAGCACAGGCGAAGAGCGCGACTCGTCGAATGCCGCGGCGAAGAATCGCACCCGCCGTTGGCGCCGCCGGGCACCTTGGCTGCTCGTCGCCCTCGCGGTCGGCGGGCTGCTCGCCTGGGCGCTGTGGCCGAGCTCACTCATCGTCGAAGTGGCCCGCGCGGAGGTAGGGCCGCTGCAAGTCACGGTCGATGAGGACGGCTGGACCCGCGCACATGACCGCTACGTGGTTGCGGCGCCGGTTGCGGGGCGGGTAGCGCGCATCGAGCTGCGCGACGGCGATCCGGTGAGCCGAGGTCAGGTGCTGGCGCGCCTGTACCCGCTGCCGCTCGGCGCGCAGGAGCGCGAACAAGCGAACGCCCGTCTGGCGAGCGCGCAGGCGCTGGAACGCGAAGCAGCCGAGCGCGCGGCGCACGCGCGCGCCGATGCCGAGCAGGCCAAGCGCGAGCGCGAGCGGGTCGAGCGGCTGGTCAAGAACGGATTCGTCTCCCCGCAGGCGGCGGAGCAAGCTCGACTCACCGAAAGAACCAGTTCTAACGAGTACGAGGCGGCGCGATTCCGCAGCCAGTCGGCCGCCGCCGAGGTGCGCGCCGCGCAGGCGACGCTGCTTGCCTTGCAGGCGAGCGAGCGCGGCGCGCCGACAGCGATTCCGGTCACCTCACCGGTCGACGGCCGCGTGCTGCGCATCGTCGATCCGAGCGAGCGTGTGGTAGCGGCCGGGACCTCGCTACTGACTCTGGGAGATGCGACTCAACTCGAAGTGGTGCTCGACGTGCTGTCGAGTGAGGCGGTCAAGGTGAAGACGGGCATGCCTGTCATGTTGGAGGGCTGGGGAGGCGAGCGCCCGCTGCGCGCCAAGGTCCGCCTGGTCGAGCCGTATGCTTTTACCAAGGTCTCCGCTTTGGGCGTGGAAGAGCAGCGCGTCAACGTGATCGCCGATTTCGTCGACTCGCCGCAACCACTAGGCGACGGCTATCGGGTCGACGCCCGCATCGTCGTGTGGAGCGAGGAGCGTGCCCTCAAGGTACCGGCGAGCGCTCTGTTTCGCGACGGCGGGCAGTGGAGCGTATTCGTGGTCGAGCGCGCACGCGCGAGGGCGCGGCGCGTCGAAGTCGGGCGGCGCAACGGCCTGGAGGCGCAGGTCATGGCCGGCTTGCGGCAAGGCGAGATCGTGATCCGTCATCCCAACAACGAACTACGCGCGGGCATGCGCGTGGCACCCGCCGCGAGCGCGGGATCCTAACCGTTGGCGATGCTCAGAAGTCGAGCTTGAACACCAGCGCGCAGTGATCCGATACCGAGTCGATGAAGGACTTGCGGGCGGCGCCGCTCAGCTGCTGCCAGCCGCGCACCTGAACCTGGAATTTGCCTCCGTCGGCGCGGGTGCCGAGGTCGGCCGCCGCGAGCTTGGCGCTCACCAGGACGTGGTCTAGATCCGATTCGATGGCGCCGTTGCTGTAGGTGGCATCGAACTCCTTGCGCAGCATGGTCATGGCGGTGGCGAGTGTGTCGATCTCGCGCCGAGCCGGCACGGCTTCGTTCTTCTTCGCGCGCGTCGGATAGAACAGGCCCATGGTGTTCAAGTCGCCCGCCACCGCGAGATGACCTTGCTCGGCCTTTTCTTCGATCGCCGCTCGCACCTTGGCGATCTTGGCGAACATCTCGGCGCGATTGCCGAATGCCGGGGCGTCGGTGCCGCTGTCGGTGTGCAGGAAGAGCAAGTTGAGATAGCGATCGGACTTGCGCAGGGTGAGCAAGGCGCCGGGACGCAACGCGGGGTTGTAGGCCTTGAACTCGCGCTTCTGCACGAAGGTCGCCTGATAGCGCGTGGACTGTTTGACCCCGACCAGGATCTCTTGCACCTCCGGACCGTCGGTGATGTGAAAGGAATAGCTCGGGAAATGCGTGCGCATCAATTCCAGCACATCGAGGTTCTCGACCTCGTAGAGGGCGAACACGTCGGGTCTTGCCGCCTTGATCAAGTCGGCCACCGGCTCGATTTTCGCTCCGGTGCGAAAGTGCTCGACATTCCAACTCAGTACGCGCAGCGTCATGACACCCTCCTCGGCGGCCGGTTCGAGTCCCATTCTATGCCGGAAGCCAGCGCCCGGAGCAGCGGGTTGTTTGATCTCCATCAAGCCCCCATTGGCGAAGCCTTGCGACAATGTGGCGCACAGCCTGTCATCGGAGGTTCGTCATGTTCAAGCACATTCTGGTGCCGACCGACGGTTCGGAATTGTCCACCCGGGCCGCCACGGCCGCGGTAGCCTTCGCGAAGTCGATCGGCGCGCGCATCACCGCGTACTGCGCCATCGAAGAGATTCCGTGGGCGGCACCCGGTTATGTGCCGTTCGATCTGATGAAGCCCGAACAGCGGCGCGCCGACGAGGAGCGCTGGGCACGCACGCAACTCGGCGTGGTGGAGGCGGCCGCCAAGCAGGCCGGCGTGGCATGCGAGAGCCAGTTCGGCGCGGCTCACACGCCGTCCGAGGGCATCATTCAAGCGGCCACGCAGAGGGGCTGCGATCTCATCTTCATGGCCTCGCACGGCCGCCACGGATTGTCCGGTGTGCTGCTGGGCAGCGAGACCGCCAAAGTGCTGACGCATTGCAAGCTACCCGTGCTTGTGTTTCGATAGGAGGATGGCTCACCAGACCACCCCCTATCCTCAAGGCCTAGAAGTCTCTACCCGCCTGCACGACGGCGGCGAGGTGCTGATTCGACCCATCACGCCGGCGGACGCGGAGCGGGAAAGTGCCTTCGTGCGCAATCTGTCGGACTACTCGCGCTATTACCGCTTCATGGAGCCGATACGCGAGCTGACGCCGGCGATGCTGCAGCGCTTTACTCATCCCGACTACGACAACGAGATGGCGCTGATCGCGCTGACGCCGGCCTCCGGCGAGCAGACGCAAATCGGGGTGGCGCGCTATGCGAAGTATCCCGGCACGGCGGCGGCGGAATTCGCGATCGTGGTGGCCGACGCCTATCAGGGCAAGGGCCTGGGCCGCGTCCTCATGCAGCAGTTGATCGTCGCCGCCAAGCAAGCGGGGTTGCAGCGGCTGGAAGGCTTCGTGATCGCCAGCAACGAGCGCATGCTGCGCCTGATGAATCGGCTCGGCTTCAGCATAGAGACCAATGCCGAGGATCCGCGTCTGAAGACCGTGCGCCTCGCCTTGTAGGCGCCTAGCGTATGTACGCTTCCGTGACGTAGCGCCGCATCATGCGGTGGCTATTGAAGTAGGAGGCGTTCTCGGCGATGGCGCCCTTCATGACGGCGATCCAGCGCTCGCGCGCGTCGCGGTACAAGGGCAGCACGGTGTTGGCGAGCTTCTGATATAGCGAATCGGCGTCGCGCCCATCGCCTTCTTCGCTCAGTGTACCGATCGCCCAGCCGGTGACGCCTTCCACGCAGCCTTCGATCCACCAGCCGTCGAGCACGCTCAAGCTCGGCACACCGTTGAAGGCGGCTTTCATGCCGCTGGTACCCGACGCCTCATACGGCTTGAGCGGCGTGTTCAGCCAAAGGTCGACGCCCGAGGTGAGCAGCAGGGCGCACTGCATGTCGTAGTTGGCCAAGTACACGACCGGTATCGCGTCTTGCAACTGCGCTATGCGTCGGTGCAGTTGCTCGATCAACAGCTTGCCGGACAGGTCACGCGGATGCGCTTTGCCGGCGAGGACGATCTGAAACGGCGATTGCCGGGCGATCGCGCGCAGGCGGTCGATGTCGCTGAACAAGAGATCGGGGCGCTTATAGGCCGTCATGCGGCGAGCCAAGCCGAGGATGGGCAGTTCGGGCGCGAGGCGCACACCCGAGTCGCGCGCCACGCGCTCGATGAGACGCGCCTTCTGTGCGCAATGGGCCGCCCAGATCTCGTCGTCGGGAATGCGCCGCGCCCGCATCAACAGCTGCGCCTCGTGCCACCAACCGGGGATGTGGCGATCGTACAGCGCGGCGAAGCTCTCGCTCGTCCAAGTGCCGGGGTGCACTCCGTTGGTGATGGCGTGAACCTGGCGGCCCGGGAACAGCTTGCGGGAAACCTCGGCATGCCGCTCGGCCACGCCGTTCACGTACTCGCTCAAGCCCAGGGCCAACCGCGTCATGTTGAGCGCGTCCTCGCCTCCCAGGGCTCTGAGGGTGGCCATGTCGACGTAGTCATCCAAGGTTCGGCTGACCAAGTCATAGGAAAACTTGTCGTGCCCGGCGGCCACGGGCGTGTGGGTCGTGAACACGCATGCATCGCGCACGCGCGGCAAATCGCACGCCGGTTCATTCGGGGCCACTTCGTGCGGGGGATAGGCATAGCGCTGCATCAGTTCCAGAGAGAGCAGCGCCGAGTGTCCCTCGTTCATGTGGTATTTGCGTATGGTGAAGCCCAGCGCCTGCAACATGCGCACGCCGCCCAAGCCGAGCACAATCTCTTGTTTAAGCCGGTAGGCGTCGTCACCGCCGTACAGATAGTGCGTGATGGCGCGATCTTCCGGATCGTTGAGCGGCAAGTCGGTGTCCAGCAGGATCACCGGCTCGCGGCCGCCGGTGCGCCCTTCGACGACGTACAACCAGCCGCCCACCCAGACCACGCGGCCGCCGATGCGCAGCGCCACACCGGCGCTCAAGCGGTGAGCGTGACGCTCGGGTTGCCAGGGCTCGGGATGCTCGACCTGCCGACCCTGCGCATCGATCTCCTGACGGAAGTAGCCCATGCGACTGGCAAGCGTGACCGCCACCATGGGCAATTCGAGATCGGCCGCCGAGCGCATGGTGTCGCCCGCGAGAATGCCGAGCCCGCCGCTGTAGGTCGGAATATCGGGCCCCAAGGCGATCTCCATCGAGAAATACGCGATGCGGGGTTCATGGATGAAGCCGCGAAGTCTTTCCAAGGCAAGGTCAGAGGAGTGGACAATGTGTCCAGCGTAGCGCGGTTGCAGGCGCCGCGCTTGATCTGCGTCAAGTCGCTTTTTTCGCGCCGCTTGCTTATCTTGACATCCGGGGTGAGGTTTCGTAAGTTTGCCAGGTGCCAAACATTGCGGCGCCGGCCCTGCCGGGAGAATCGCATTCATGAACCGAGTCTGACCATGGTGTGGGAGAAATCGATTCCCGAACTGGTCGCCCGTTTCGAGGCTTGCCTGCCGCAAGCCGAAGGCGTGACGCGTCGGCAGATGTTTGGCTATCCCTGCGCGATGGTGAACGGCAACTTGTTCGCCGGGCTGCACGAGCAGCGCCTGCTGTTGCGACTGAGCGAGGCCGATCGGCTTGCCTTCACTCGCTACGAGGGCGTGCAGCCTTGCGTCATCCTGGGCCGCCGTATGCGCGAGTACGTTGCCGTATCCGATGCGCTCACGCGCACGCCGCGCCAGCTAGCCGCCTGGATGCAGGCCGCGCTCCGCTACGTCGCCGCATTGCCGCCTAAGCAGAAGCGAAGCGCCGATAAAACCAGCGCTTCACGATCTCGACCAACAGCAAGTAGGTCACGATCATCGCGCTTAGAATCGCAAAGTACTGCGGCGGCGGCGCCACGAAGCCGAGGAAGCCACCCAGCGGCGAAAACGGCAGCCAAGCAGCCAGCGCCACGACCGCGAGCGAAGAAGCGGTAAGCCAGGCGTGCGGCGCACTGGCGAGTGGGCTGCCGCGCGTGCGGATGAGGAAGATCACCAGCACTTGGGTGGCGATCGACTCGATGAACCAGCCGGTGCGAAACAACTGCGCATCCGCGTGCAGTACGGCGATCAGCACATAGAAGGTGAGAAAATCGAATAGCGAGCTGACCGGGCCGAGCGTGAACATGAAGCGGCGGATGAAGTCGATGTTCCAAGGTTGCGGTCGCTCCAGGTCCTCGCGGTCCACGCGGTCGAACGGAATCGCGATCTCGGACAAGTCGTACAGCAGGTTGTTGAGCAGGATCTGAATCGGCGTCATCGGCAGGAAGGGCAGAAACAGCGTAGCACCCGCCATGCTGAACATGTTGCCGAAGTTAGAACTGGTGGCCATCATGACGTACTTCTGAATGTTGCCGAAGGTGCGCCGCCCTTCGAGCACGCCTTCGTGCACAGCATCCAAGCTATGCTCGAGCAAGATCAAGTCGGCGGCGTCTTTGGCCACGTCGACGGCGCCGTCGACCGAAATCCCCGCGTCGGCGCTGTGCAGAGCCGGCGCGTCGTTGATGCCGTCGCCTAAATAGCCGACCACGTGCCCGCGCTGCTTCAACAGGGTGACGATGCGGTTCTTTTGCGCGGGCGTGAGCCGGCAAAACAGATTGGTCGCCTCGGCCCGCGCCGCCAGCGCGTGATCGTCCAAGCCGGCGAGTTCGCTGCCCAGCAGCACGGCCTCCGCGCTGAGGCCTAGGGTGCTGCAGATATGCTTGGTGACGAATTCGTTGTCGCCGGTCAACACCTTGATCGCCACGCCGCTTCCTGTGAGCGCTGCCAGCGCGCGGGCCGCGTCCTGCTTGGGAGGATCTAAGAATGCGGCGAAGCCGGCGAAGGTGAGTTCGATCTCGTCGCTCACCACGGCGTGCGGGTGGTCTAGCTCGACCTTGCGCCAGGCGATCGCCAACACGCGAAAGCCCTGTTGGCCAAGCGCGTCGAACAGGGCCTGAATACGCGCCCGATCGGGCTGCGTCAGCGGCACCACCGCTTGCGATGCGGCGCTCTCGTACGCGGTGCACAGCCGCAGGATGTCCTCCGGCGCGCCCTTCACCGCCAATAGCCGTGCGCCGCCGTTCTCTACCAGCACCGACACGCGGCGGCGCTCGAAGTCGAACGGCACTTCGTCGATCTTGCGCCAGTCGCGCACATCGATTTCGCCGTGCGCGAGTATGGCGTCGTCCAGCGGGCTGCGCAGCCCGGTTTCGAAGTAACTGTTGAGGTAGGCCAACTCGAGCACTCGCGCGCTGTCCTGGCCCCAGCCGTCGACGTGCCGCTCCAAGCGGATCTTCGCCTCGGTCAAGGTCCCGGTCTTGTCCGTGCACAGCACGTCCATTTGCCCCAGATCGTGAATAGCGGCGAGACGCTTGACGATCACTCGCTTGCCGGCCATGCGCATGGCCCCGCGCGACAACGTGACCGATACGATCATCGGCAGCAGTTCCGGCGCCAGCCCGACTGCGAGCGCGATTGCGAACAGAAACGACTCTAGCCAAGGGCGGTGCAGCGCGGCGTTGACCAGCATCACGAACAAGACCAGCAACACCGTAAGCCGCATGATGAGCAGGCCAAAGCGGCGGCTACCGACTTCCAGCGCGCTCGCCGGCGCGCGCTGACGCAAACTGTCGGCGATTTCCCCTAGTGCGCTCGCGCGCCCGGTGCGAACCAGCAGGACGCGCGCCGACCCGCTGATCACCGAGGTTCCCATCAGCACGGCGTGGCGGGAGGCTGCGAGTTCCGCCTCTGCGGCGGCAGGCCCGCCCACCTGCTTCTCCACCGGATACGGTTCACCCGTGAACAAGGCCTGATTGACAAAGAAGTCACGCGCTTCGAGCACAATCGCATCCGCCGGGATCAGCGCACCGGCGCTCAGCAGCACGACGTCGCCGACAACCAGATCGCGCGTCGGCAGCTCGGTTTCGGCGCCGTCGCGCAGCGCGCGGGCGGTAAGCGCGACCGACTCGCGCAGCCGCTCGGCGGCAAGCGCGGCGCGATGCTCTTGCAAGAAATCCAGAACCACACTCAGCAGCACGATCACATTGATCACGGCGAAACTGGTGACATCGCCGGTGGCCGCCGAGATGACGCTGGCCGCCAACAGCACGAGGATGAGCGGATTCTTGAAGCGGGCGAAGAACTGGAGCAGCAGCGCCCTGCGGCCATTGGAATGGATGACGTTGGGGCCGTCACGCTCGAGGCGGCGGCGCGCTTGCGCTTCGCTCAAGCCATTGGGCGAGGACTGCAATCGAGCGAGTAGCGCGCTGTCGGACTCGCACCACCAATGGGTGGCGAGATCAGCGGCCGGCGGCGCGACGGATGGCATCACGTCAGATACGATGTCACTCGGATGCCCGAGATGGTAGTCGTCGGGCGACGCTGCGCCGTTGACCAAGATCAAGCCGGCTTCGTCGCCAACAGTGCTACTCTGAACGCCCCTCAAGAGGCCGAACAAGGACTAGCCGATGCAGCTCGCGTTTCTCGGCGCGGCACAAGAAGTGACCGGCTCATGCTACCTCGTGCAGGTAGGCGAGGTGCGCTTCTTGGTCGACTGCGGCATGTTCCAAGGCGGCGGGGAAGCCTATCGCAAGAATCTGGAGGCCTTCAAGTTCGATCCGGAGACGATCGACTTCGCCGTCATCACGCACGCGCATATCGATCATTGCGGCTTGCTGCCGCGCCTATGCGCCTTCGGCTACTCCGGCCCGGTGTTCGCCACACACGCGACGGCCGATTTGCTCGGCGTCATGCTGCTGGACAGCGCCCACATTCAAGAAAGCGAAGCCGCCTGGGCGAATCGGCGCCGCCATCGCGAACGTCGCGGCGCGCGTATGGATACCGCTCCCTTGTACACCGTCGCGCAAGCGCAGGCTAGCCTCAAACGGTTGCGCGCCTACGACTACGGTGTGGAGTTCGAGCCGCATCGCCTCGTGCGCTGCCGCTTTCGCGACGCCGGGCACATATTGGGCGCTGCCATCACCGAAGTGTGGATAAGCGAATACGGACGCCAGCACAAAATCGTGTTCTCGGGCGACCTCGGCCAGCCCTCGCGTCCGGTGGTGCGCGACCCGACCCCGATCGAGGCCGCCGACTGGCTGCTGATCGAGTCGACCTACGGCAATCGCCTGCACAAGGGCATGCAGGATACGGCCGACGAGTTGGTGAGTGTCGTCACCGAGACCCTGCGCCGAGGCGGCAACGTGGTGGTGCCGGCGTTCGCGCTCGGGCGCACGCAGGAGCTGTTGTTCTTGCTGGTCGAACTGACCCGCCAGGGGCGGCTTGCCGACCTCAACGTGTTCGTCGACTCGCCGCTCGCCACGCGAGCGACCGAGATCACCCTCAAGCACACACAGATCTTGGACGAAGAGACGCGCAAGCTGATCGCCCTGCAACGTGAGAATCGGCAGCCGATACGCATTCACTTCACCGAGCAAGTGGAAGAGTCGATGGCGCTCAATCGAATTCGCTCCGGCGCGATCATCATCTCGGCGAGCGGCATGTGTGACGCCGGGCGCATCAAGCATCACCTGCGT
>CAZILI010000044.1:0-14983 GCA_964539965.1 uncultured Burkholderiales bacterium
CGCGCGTCATTCGCGCGCGTGTGCAGACTCCGGAGCCTATCGTCAAGGCGCGCTTGAGCCCGGTCGGCGAAGGCGTGCAGGTCATGCTGTACACGCCGGATCGCACCGCTCTGTTCGCCCGCATCTGCGGCTTTTTCGGCCGCATGAACTACAACGTGGTGGAAGCGAAGATCTACACGACCCTGCACGGCTATGCGCTCGATAGCTTCCAACTGCAGGACAAAGCCGCCAAGCCCGAGCACTATCGCGACTTGCTGAGCTACATCGAGTACGAACTGAAGGACAGACTCCTAAAGAATGCGCCACTCGCCGAGCCGGTGAAGGCGCGGGTATCGCGCCAACTGAAGCACTTCCCGTTCACCCCGGAAGTGGATTTCAAACCCGACGAAGGAGCCGGCCGCTACCAGCTATCGGTTACTGCCGGCGATCGTCCAGGCTTGCTGTACGCCATCGCCTACGTCTTCGTGCAGCACCGCATCTCGTTGCACACGGCGAAGATCAACACCCTGGGCGATCGCGCCGAAGACAGTTTTCTCATCTCGGGCGAGGAATTGGCCGACCCCGCGGCGCGCCGCCGCTTAGGCGAGGACTTGATGGCGCAACTGCAAACCTGAGCGTGGCCGCTGCGTGGGACGCATCCGCATAAACTCTCGCTCGCAATTGCCGTAGGATGCTCCCTGCGCACCGCCATGCCGTCGAGACCTGTCGGCCTCACTCGTCTGCGACCTCTTGCCCGGGAAACAAAGTCTCGACGAAACCGAATTGGCGCATGTCGCGAATGCGCATCGGATAAAGAATTCCGTCCAGGTGGTCGCATTCGTGCTGCACCACGCGCGCATGAAAGTCTTTCACCGTGCGATCGATCGCTTGGCCGCGTTCGTCGTAGCCGCGGTAGCGCAATCGCTTGTAACGCGGTACGACACCGCGCATGCCGGGCACGCTCAGGCAGCCCTCCCAAGCTTCTTCCATTTCTTCATCGAGGGACGTCAGAACCGGGTTCAGAAGTACCGTGTAGGGCACCGGCTCGGCCTCAGGGTAGCGCTCGCTGTGCTCGAAACCAAAGATCACTACGCGTAGCCCCACACCGATCTGCGGCGCGGCTAAGCCCGCTCCCTCGAGCGATATCATGGTGTCGCGCATGTCGGCAAGCAGCGCATGCAAATCTGGCGTATCAAATCGCTCGACGGGTCTGGCCACTTCGAGCAGTCGTGGATCGCCCATTTTCAATACCGGCCTAATCGCCATCCAGCAACTTCTCCAAGATGCGACGCACCCGCTGCATCGCGCCCTCGACCACGCGCATGATCTGCTCGAGGTCGATAGCCTGTCTGCTGTCGCCGCGACCCGCCGCGTGATTGGCGGACACCCCCATCATGGCATAGCAAAGCCCCAGTTCGCGGGCGAGACCGGCCTCCGGCATGCCGGTCATCCCCACCATGGTGGCGCCGTCCCGTTCCAGCCGGTCGATCTCGGCTTTGCTTTCGAGCCGCGGCCCTTGCACAGCCGCATAAACGCCACCCGCGAGCGCCGACTCACCGGCCGCCCGCACAGCCTGCAGCAATCGCGCGCGCAATGCCTGGCAAAAAGGATGGGTGAAATCGACGTGGGTCACCGGCTGCCCCGCCCCCTCAAAGTAGGTCTGCTTGCGCCCGTGCGTGTAGTCGATGATCTGATCGGGAACCACTAGCGCGCCCGGACCCAGCCGCGCGTCGATGCCCCCCACCGTGTTCACCGCCACCACGTCTTTGGCACCGAGCGAGTGCAGCGCCCACACGTTGGCGCGATAGTTGACTTCGTGCGGCGCAAAAGTGTGTGTGTCGCCGTGCCGCGCCAGGAACAGCACTTCGTGGCCGCGCATGCGCCCTCGCGTCACGGCTGCGGAAGGCTCTCCATATGGCGTCGCGATCCATTCGCGGCACGCGATTTCGAGGTTGGCGAGCTGCGTCAGGCCGCTGCCGCCGATGATGGCCAGCATTTCACTCCTTGATGGCGTAGATCGCCGGCAGGTTGCGCCACGCGCCCTTGACGTCGAGCCCGAAACCGAACACGTATCGATTCGGAAGCGTGACGCCGATAAAGTCGGGACGCACCGGCTTGGGCTGACCGATCACTTTGTCGGCGAGCACCGCGATCAAGACCTCCCTGGCGCCCATCTTCAACAAGCGCTCGCGCACCTCGGCGAGCGTCTTGCCCTCATCCAAGATATCGTCGAGCACCAGCACGCTGCGGCCGACGACGTTGTCACGCGGCGCGACACGCCATTCGAGTTGTCCGCCCAGGATCGCGGCGCCATAGCGCGTGGTCTGGATGGTGTCTAGCTCCAAGGGAAACTCCAGCAACGGCAACAGCTGACCACCCATCACCAAGCCGCCGTTCATCACGCACAGCACCAAGGGATGCGCGTGCGCGAGGCGCAGCGCGATCTCGGCGGCGAGGCGACGCAAGGCACTTTGCAACTCGTCGGCGGAGCAAACCACCTCGGCCGAAGCCAGCACCGCTTGCGCGTCCTGGTAGTTGAGCATCGCTATGGAATCTGCAAAGTCTTGAGATATTCAGCCACGGCGCCGCCGATCTCGGCGTGCTTGAGCGCGTAGGCGACTGTCGCCTGAACGTAGCCGAACTTGGAGCCGCAATCGTAACGCCGGCCCGCGAATTCGTAGGCCAAGACCGATTCCTGGCGCAGCAAGCTGGCGATAGCGTCGGTCAGCTGGATCTCTCCGCCAGCGCCCGGCTGCACGGCGCGCAGATGTTTGAAGATACGCGGGGTCAGCACGTAGCGCCCTACGACGCCGAGTGTCGAAGGCGCGTCCTCGGGTTTGGGTTTTTCCACGATTGCTTGAATGCGCCGCGCGGCTCCTTGCGTTTCCTCCGCCTTGACGATGCCGTACTGCATGGTTTCGCTGCGCTCGACGTTGAGCACGCCGATCACCGAGCGGCCTTCGCGCTCGAACACTTCGACCATCTGGCGCACCACCGGCACCTTCGCGTCGATCAGGTCGTCGGCGAGAATCACCACGAACGGCTCATCGTTAACCAGCGGCTCGGCACACAGCACGGCGTGTCCGAGGCCGAGCGCATCGACCTGTCGCACGTAGGCAAAATTGATCTCTTTGGGGAAATGGCCGCGCATTTCCTCCAGCTGTTTGGTCTTGCCGTGCGACAGCAGCTCGGCTTCCAGCTCGTAAGCTTTGTCGAAATGGTCTTCGATTGCGCGCTTGCCTCGCCCGGTAACGAAGATCATGTCCGTGATGCCCGCCGCCGCGGCCTCGTCCACCGCATAATGAATCAGCGGTTTGTCGACCACCGGGAGCATTTCTTTCGGAGAAGCCTTGGTAGCCGGGAGAAAACGCGTGCCTAATCCCGCCACCGGAAACACCGCCTTGGTAACTCGCGCCACCTCTACTCTCCTTTCCCCGTTTCCAGCAAGCGCAGCAACCCCGCTTCATCGAGCCGCGCCACGCCGAGTTGAACCGCTTTCTCGAGTTTACTGCCGGCCTCGTCGCCTACTACGACATAGTCGGTTTTCTTCGAGACGCTGCCCACCACTTTGCCGCCGGCCGCCTCGATGCGCTGCGTGGCGACCTCCCGCGTCAGATGCGGTAGGGTACCGGTCAGCACGAAACTCTTCCCCATCACCGCGCCGCCTCGGAGCGCCCGGGCCGCAGTCGGGGCGCTCCAGTGCACGCCCGCCCGGACCAGCGCGCGCACCACATCGCGGTTGTGCGCCTCGGCAAAGAACTGCTGGATGGATTGTGCCACGATCGGACCCACGTCCGACACTTGCTCCAATTCCGCCGCCGAAGCCTGCATGAGCGCGTCGACGCCGCCGAAATGATTGGCTAAATCCCGCGCGGTAGCTTCGCCGACATTACGTATGCCGAGCGCGTAGATGAAACGCGCCAAGGTCGTGCCTTTGCTGCGCTCGATCGCGCTCACCAGATTCTGCGCGGACTTCTCGCCCATGCGCTCCAGCTGTGCCAGTTCAGCGACTTCGAGACCGTACAGGTCGGCCGGCGTCTGCACGCGCTGATCCTCGACCAACTGGTCGACCAACTTTTCACCCAGCCCCTCGATGTCAAGCGCGCGCCGCGAGGCAAAATGCAGCAGCGCCTGTTTACGCTGCGCGCCGCAGTACAAGCCGCCGCTGCAGCGCGCGACCGCCTCGTCTTGCGCGCGCACGACACGCGAACCGCATACCGGGCACTTGCTCGGCAGCGAAAACTCGCGCGCGCCCGACGGGCGCCTGTCTCGGACTACGTATACGACCTCTGGAATCACATCGCCTGCGCGCCGCACCGCCACCGTATCGCCTACGCGCACGTCCTTGCGCCGCACTTCGTCCTCGTTGTGCAAGGTCGCGTTGGTTACGGTCACCCCGCCGACGAACACCGGCTTGAGCCGAGCGACCGGCGTCAGAGCCCCGGTGCGTCCCACCTGCACGTCGATGCCGAGCACTTCGGTCAACGCCTCCTCGGCAGGGAATTTGTGCGCAACGGCGAAACGCGGTGCGCGCGAGACAAATCCCAGGCGCTCTTGCAGATGCAAAGCGTTGACTTTGTATACTACGCCGTCGACGTCGTAGGGCAGCGCGCGCCGCTTAGCCCCCAACGCGCCATAGTAATCGAGTATGCCGGACAGCCCCTTGACCACGCGCCGCTCGGCGCTCACCGGAAAACGCTCCGCGGCGAGCAAGTCCATGATCTCGGCGTGGGTTGCCGGCAAAGCGACGTCGTCGCTGGCGCCGATGCCGTAGGCAAAAAAGGCGAGCCGCCGCGTCGCCGTGATGCGGGGATCGAGCTGACGCAGCGCGCCGGCGGCCGCGTTGCGCGGATTGACGAATTCTTTCTGCCCGGCCTCGCGTTGCGCGCGATTGAGCGCCGCGAACTCCCGCTTGAGCATCAGCACCTCGCCTCGCACTTCGAGCAGTGACACGGCGCGCGTCAGCCTGAGCGGTATCGCGCGTATGGTTCTCAAGTTGGCCGTCACATCCTCGCCGGTGTAGCCGTCGCCGCGCGTCGCGCCGACCGCAAGTTGCCCGTTCCGATACACCAAGGTGACGGCGAGGCCGTCGAACTTGGGCTCGCACGCGTATTCCACATCCGACACGCCGAGGCCGTCGCGCACGCGCCGATCGAACGCCTCCACGTCCGCCTCGGAGAAGGCGTTGTTGAGCGACAGCATAGGCACGCGGTGCTGGACTTCGGCGAATTCGGCGAGCGGCGCCGCGCCGACGCGTTGAGTCGGCGAATCGGCGGTCGCCAACTCGGGATGCGTCGCCTCCAGTGCTTGCAGCTCCTTGAACAGCGCGTCGTACTGCGCATCGGGTATGGTGGGCGCATCGAGTACGTAGTAGCGATAGTTGTGCGTCTCGATCTCTTCGCGCAGCCGTTTGGCGCGCTCGGCGAGGCTGGCTGACGCCCGCATGCTCGGAGCTACGCTAGTGGGCCGGCCCCGCCCCGAATCATTCGGAGAATAGCCGCGCCGCCACCGCGCTGCCGCCGGCGATACCGCGCGCGCTCATGCGCGAGTAGATCTCGTCCAGCTGGGCGCGAATTCGCTTGACTTCCGGGTCGGACAGCGGCTTGCGGTTGTCGTCGACCACGATGCCGTGCAGCGCCTGCGAGCAATTGCGGGCCACCACCACCAGGCGCTCGAGCGCGCGAACACCCTCTCTTACACGCGGCACGTCCAGCAAGAACGTAATGCCCGTAGTGGTCATGGTCTTCATCTGCTCCGGGCTGAAGGGCCGCCCCTCCTGGTTGGTAAGCGAGAACAGAATCTCGCCGGCGTCGTTGCGCGCGTGAAACGCCCCATCCGCACCCAACACCAGTCCTTCGGCCTCAGCCAGCGCGCGTACTTTAGTGGCGTGTAGCGGTGTGCCGTCGGTGCTCACCACATTGATACCGATCAATAGATCGACCGCAGAGCAAAACTCGTCCAGCCCCTGCGCCCGCTCCAGCGCCTCTGCTTCGTCCGGGAACGCGGGCTTGGCACGAAGCTCTGCCGCTACGTTCTTGACCATCCCGACAAAACTCGCGATATCCACTTCGGTCGCCGCGCCGGCGCGGTTGGCGAGCTGTAACCCGACCTGCACTTCGCTGAAGATCTGGGTCGGACCGGTCACCTCTTGCCACGCGCCCGTGCCATCCACCTTGCCGCGCCAGCGAACCGGCTTGCCGGTGTAGCGAAACCTGTCCACCGCCTCTTTGATCTGCCGTCCGGTCACCGCCTGCTCGAGCTTCAGCAGCACGGCGTAGTCGATTTCGCGGCTGAACTCGAACGCCTCGCGCCGGTTGGCGTGCTCCAAGCCCAACACCGGCTCGACATAAGGAGGCTTCGGCTCTTCAGGCACGACAGCGGGAGAAGGCGACGGGCGATCGACGTGTCGCTCGCCGCCCGCGGTCTTCTCCATCAACACGTCGCGCGCCGGCGCGGTGAACGCTTTTTCCGCCGCACGGCGGTACTTGTTCTCTTGCCAGCGGTTGAAAATATATACGCCGGCGATGACCAGCGCGCCGACCAGGATCAAGCTGAGTTGCAGATCGCTCATGGCCTACCGAATCCTATGCGACGGCCGCTTCACGCATACGAAGGGCTTCCTCCATGTCGACCGCCACCACGCGCGAGACGCCGAATTCCTGCATGGTGATGCCCACTAGGTGGGAGGCCATTTCCATGGTGATCTTGTTGTGACTGATGAACAAGAACTGGGTGCCCGAAGACATGCGCTTCACCAGATCGCAATAGCGCTCGGTATTCACGTCGTCCAACGGCGCGTCCACCTCGTCGAGTAAGCAGAATGGCGCCGGGTTGAGTTGAAACAGCGAGAACACGAGCGACAAGGCGGTCAGCGCTTTCTCTCCGCCGGACAGCAAGTGTATCGAGGAAGTGCGCTTGCCGGGCGGCTGGGCGATGACCTGCACGCCGGCATCTAGAATCTCTTCGCCGGTAAGCTCGATGCGCGCCTGCCCGCCGCCGAACAACGACGGAAACATGGCGCTGAAATTCGTGTTCACCTTGTCGAAAGTTTCTTGCAAGCGCTCGCGCGTTTCGCGATCGATGCGCTTGATGGCGGCCTCCAGCGTGGCCACCGCCTCGTTCAAGTCTTGCGACTGGGTATCCAGGTGCTGCTTACGCTCACGCGCGGCGGTCAGCTCGGACAGCGCGGCGAGGTTCACCGCCCCCAGTGTCTCGATGTCGCCGTTGATGCGCGCGATCTCGTTCTGCAATCCCGAAGCGCGCATGCCTTTTTCCACCAACGCGGCCAATTCGGCTTCGTCCCCGCCGTTGGCGCGCAGCTGCTCGGCATAGCTTTCCTCGTTGAGCCGCGCTTCTTGCTCCTTAAGCCGCAAGTCGTTGATTTTGTCGCGCAACGGCGCGAGTTTCTGCTCCGCGCCGAGCTTGTCTTGCTCGAGCGCGTGAAGGCTCTGCAGCAATCCTTCCATCTGCTCGCGCGCCGACGCCAGGGCTTTCTCGCGCTGCTCACGCAGCGCGAGCGCCTGCTGCAGCTCTTGCGCCAACTCGGCGTCGTTCAGCCGCGCCAACTCGTCGGCGACCCCCGCGCCGCTCAAGCGCAACTCCTCCAAGCGGCGCACCAGGCCCGCCAAAGCGACCCCGATCGATTCGATCTTCTCGCGGCAGGCCTGCTCGACAAAACGTGCCTCCTGCTCGGCTTTCTCCGCCGTCGAGAGGGCGACACGGCGCGCTTGCAAGCGTTGCTCTGCCGCGGCGAGATTTACCTCGCTGGTCGCGACCTCTTGCTCAAGCGCCTGCACTTGCGCGGCAAGCGATTCGAATTCGCGCATGCTCTCGCTGAGCGCCAGCGATTCGCTCGCTTCCTCGCCGACGATGGTTTCGAGTTCGCCGGCGATCTGCGCGGCGCGCTCGCGCACGCGGCGGTCTTGCTGGGCAAGCTGCAGGTGCTCCATCTGCAACTGGTGCTGCCGCGCCTTGCATTCGGCCAGCTCGTTCTGCAGGGTGCTCAAGCGTTCGCGGTTTTCGCGCTGCCACTGCTCGGCCTGGGCGAGGAGTTCCTGCTTTTCGGTGAGATCTCGGCCCAGCCCGATGCGCTCCAGCCTGAGCGCCTCGATTTCTCGTGCGCGCGCCAACAGCCCGTGCATCTCCGCCTGCGGCGCGAAGAAGCTGAGACTGGTGCGGGTCACCGTGTGGCCTTGTCGACTGACGACGACGCTGCCGGGCGGCAGGCTCGAACGCAAGCCGAGCGCCTCCTGCCACGTGTCCGCGCAATACACACCGGCCAGCAAATCGGTCAGCACCCCTTCGGTTTCCAGCTCGGCGCGCACGATGCGTGCACGCAGCGGGGTGAGTTCGCAAGCCTGGACACGGCGCTCCACGTGCTCCGCCGCGTAGAACGTCACGCCCGGCGGCGGAGCGGGGTCCAA
Organism: uncultured Burkholderiales bacterium; assembly: GCA_964539965.1. Taxonomy (GTDB): domain Bacteria; phylum Pseudomonadota; class Gammaproteobacteria; order Burkholderiales; family JALYOK01; genus CAZILI01. Next base: position 8,403 of record CAZILI010000044.1, read on the forward strand.
TCGCGCGGCCACATTCAAGTCGAGCCGCAGCGCGTTTAGCCGCATACCGAACACGCTCTCGATCGCGTCTTCCCATCCGGCCTCGACCTGCAAATGCCGCCAAAGCCGCGGTAGCTCGGCCAAGCCGTGGGCGTGCAAGAACCCCTGCACGCGCTCGTCGCGCGATTGCGGGGTTTGCAACTTCTCTAGCGCTTGGATGCGGGCCTCGGCCTTGGTGACCTCGGCCTGCGCGGCGTCGGCGGCAGCGCCGCGCTCGGTGAGTTCCGCGCCGATGCGCTCGGTGAGTTCCACTTCGGTCGCGAGCGCGCCTTGCAACTCCGAGTCCTTGCCGCGCACCGCTGCCAAATCGGCCGCCAGGCGCGCCAGCAGGTCACCGTCGGGCAGGATCAATTGCCCTCGCTCCTCATCCAGCTTCTGGCGGCGCTGACCAAGAGTCTGTAATACACGCTCGGCGTGGCTGCGGTGGGCATGGGCAAGACTCTTGCCCTGTTCGCCCTGCGCCAGCCGCTGTTTGGCGGAATTGAGCCCCTCGCGTAACGTATTGAATTCGCTCTCCGCTCCGGGGTAGTCGGCGCGCTCGCGCTGCGTCTGCGCCAAGCATTGCGCCAGACGATCCCGGCCCTGCCCGGCTTCGACCTGCCAACGCGCCATGTCGCGGTCGGAAGCGGCCTGCTCGGACTCGATCTGCGCCAGTTGCTCGACCAATTGAGCCCGCTGCGACTCCAGCCGGCGACGGCTGTCGCGCACGTACTGCAGTTGATTCTCGATGCGCGCCACTTCGGCGTTAGCGTTGTATAGCTCGCCTTGCGCGGCATGCACCGCGTCGGAAGCGGCGTAGTGGCCCTGCCGTGCTTCCTCCAGCCGCTTTTCCGTCTCACGCAGGCGCGCGGTCTCGGCTTCGAGCTCGGTCGCCACGCGCTCCACATCGCGCACGGCGCGCTCGCGCGCGTTGCCGGCGTCGCGCTTGCGAATCCACCAGAGGAGATTTTGCGTGGTGCGCAGTTCGGCTTGCAGCGCCTGATAGCGCGCTGCCGCCTCGGCTTGCGCCTCGAGCTTGACGATCTGTGCGGCTAGCTCGAGGCGTATGTCTTCGACCCGCGCGAGATTGTCGCGCGCATCGGCCAAGCGCAGCTCGGTCTCGCGGCGCCGTTCTTTGTATTTCGACACCCCGGCCGCCTCTTCGAGAAACACGCGCAGCTCCTCGGGCTTGGACTCGATGATGCGCGAAATCATGCCTTGTTCGATGATCGCGTAGGCGCGCGGTCCCAAGCCGGTGCCCATGAAGATGTCGGTGACGTCGCGGCGGCGGACGTGGGTATTGTTGATGTAGTAGGAAGATTCGCCGTTGCGCTCGAGCACGCGCTTGACCGAGATCTCCGCATAGCTCGACCACTGCCCGGGCGCGCGGCCGAGGCTGTTGTCGAAAGTCAACTCGACGCTCGCGCGGCTGGTGGCCTTGCGCTCATTGGTGCCGTTGAAGATCACGTCTTGCATGGTCTCGCCGCGCAAGTGCTTGGCTTGGGACTCCCCCAGCACCCAACGCACGGCGTCGATCACGTTCGACTTGCCGCAACCGTTCGGGCCGACGATGCCCACCAGCGGTCCGGGAACGGAAATATGCGTCGGCTCCGGAAAGGATTTGAAACCGGCGAGCTTGATGTCGGTAAGACGCACTAAGGTCCGAGTCGGCTAACTTGCTGATTATTCTGGACGCGCGGCGACGAAGGTCAGAAGTGCGCGCGAAGTTATAATGAATTCTACCGTAACTCATCGACACGCCCCAATGCCTTCGCGTCCGCGCCGCACGCTCGAGACGTTTGTGAACCCCTGCCCGGAGCGGGACTACCACATCCACATGGACATCCCGGAATTCACCTGTCTTTGTCCGAAAACCGGACAGCCCGACTTCGCTCATCTCACCTTGGATTTCATCCCCGACAAGCACTGCGTGGAGTTGAAGAGCTTGAAGCTCTACATTTGGTCATATCGCGACCAAGGCGCGTTCCATGAGGCGGTGACCAATCAAATCCTGGACGATGTGGTCCGGGCGATCGCGCCGCGCTTTGCTCGCCTGACCGCGAAGTTCTACGTCCGCGGCGGCATCTTCACGACCGTCGTGGCGGAGCATCGCAAGCGCGGCTGGAAGCCCCTGCCTGGCGTCGAACTGGTGCAATTCGAGGCCCAGCCGAGCACACGCGCCTAGACGAGCGGACGCATGAGCAAGAACAAAGCGCTAGTGGTGGGTGGGTTGGGCGTGATCGGACGCGGCCTGATCCATCATCTGTCGGCCTTGCCCGAATGGGACATCGTCGGCCTCTCGCGGCGCCGCGCCGACTTCGCTTCGCGCGCCGAATTCATCTCGGTCGATCTGTTGGATCGGGCGAACGCCGAAGCCAAGCTCGCCGAATTGACCGACATCACGCATATCTTCTATGCGGCGTTTCAGCCCGCCGCCACCTGGGCCGGCCACAACGCGCCCAACCTCGCCATGCTGGTCAACGCGGTGGAATCGGTCGAGGCGCGCTCGCCCGGTCTGCGCCACGTGCATCTGGTCGAAGGCAACAAGATCTACGGCAGTCATCTCGGACCGTTCAAGACGCCGGCGCGTGAGTCCGACCCGCCGCACATGCTGCCGAATTTCTACTATGACCAGGAGCAATGGTTGCGCCGCCGGCAACAGGGCAAGCGCTGGACCTGGTCGGCGCTGCGTCCTCACACGGTGTGCGGCTTCGCGCTCGGCAACCCGATGAATATCACCACGGTGATCGCGGTCTATGCGGCCTTCTCGAAGGAGCTCGGCCTGCCGTTGCGCTTCCCGGGCAAGCCCGGCGCCTATCGCGCGATCTATCAAGTCACCGACGCGGCGCTGCTCGCCAAGGCCATGACGTGGTGTGCGCAATCGCCCACCGCCGCTAACGAGGTGTTCAATATTACCAACACCGACTTCTTCCGCTGGGAAAACGTCTGGCCTGGATTCGCCGAATTTTTCGGCATGCCGGTCGGGCCGGTACAGACCATTTCGCTAACGCAATTCATGGCGGACAAAGAGCCGCTGTGGAACGCCATGGTCGAGAAACACGGCCTACAAAAGATCCCCTACCACGATGTCGCCGCTTGGCCGTTCGCCGACTATGTGTTCGGCTGCGATTGGGACGTCATGACCGACACACTCAAAATCCGGCAGGCCGGCTTTCACGATTGCGTGGCATCCGAGGAGATGTTCCTGCGCATGTTTGCGCAGTTTCGCAGCATGCGCTTCATTCCCTAGCGGCGGCGGCGCTACAGATTTGAATTGGATCAATGGCGTTGGTGCCCGCGCACGTTACGCTACGCTTACCCTTTCACTCTGAACCGAGTTCAACCATGAGCCACACTACGCCGCGCCAACGCGGCGCGCTCGCGATTTTTCTTCTCGGAATCACCGCAGCCGCCCACGCAGACATACTCGCAGGCGGACCGATCTACGGCGGCCCGGGCCAGGACAACGCCGTGTGTTATCTCTTCAACGCCGGCACCGGCACGGTGACGGTCTCGAGTAACCAGATCATTCGCTTGGACGGCACCGTGGTCACATTAGATACCGACACCTGCGCCTCGCTCGGCCCGAACAAGGGCTGCGTCATCCACGGCGTAGTGACCGATCCGCAAACCTACTCCTGCAAAATGGTCATTTCACCCAGCGCCGCCGACGTGCGCGGAGCGTTCGAGCTGCGGTCCAATCTTTCTGTCCTTAAGAGCATCGAATTGCGACAGCGTATCGGTGCGCAGGGCGCACCCTACGGCCAAGCCATCCGTTGCGTCATCGCGTAGAGCGCGTCCCACGCACCATGCCACGGTTGTTTCGGTGCACAGGGTGCACCTATGGCCAAGCCATCCCCCGCGTGATCGCGTAGGGTGCGTCCCACGCACCGGATTCACCCAGGTCGGTCTCCATCGCGAGGCCGGCTTTCGAGGCGGCCCGACAGTAAGCTCGCGCCTACGATGAGCGCGCCGCCTAGCCACTCGCGTGGCGACATGGCTTCCCCCGCGAGCCAATAGGAAGACAGCGCGCCGACGATCACTTCCAGCAGAAAGATCACCATGGCGCGCGCCGCAGAAACATGGGTAAGGCCGTATTGGACGACAATATTGGCGGCGAACAGCAACACCCCCACGCCGATCACGATCCACAAAATCGACGCATCGCCGAAGCCGCGGGTCGCCGGTGGAGCTTCGAACAGGCTGACCAGGCCGGCGATCGCGGCGGCGCCCAGCCACGACACCATCGAGCGCACCGCCACCGAGCGCTCCCCTAGGCGTCGCGACAATACGCTCCACAACGCGAAGCCGAAGCCGGACACGACCCCGAGCCACTCGGCATAGCTGCGCGGCGCGGGAATCCCCGTGCCGGGGCGCCACAACATGATGACCGCGCCGAGCACAGCGGCGCCGACCACCGCGTACGCGAGCGGCGTGGGCGCCTCGCCGAGCAACAGACGAGCGAGCGGAACGGTCCATAGCGGCGCCAGGTAGAACAGCAGCAGTACCCGCATCACTTCGCCATGCACCATACCGAGCACATACGAAGCATTGGTGACGCCGGATACCAGCGCGATCGCGGTCAGCATCGCAGGCGCCGCACGCATCTCGCGCCACACTTTCGGGAAGGCCAGCGCACCGAACGCGATGGCCACCAAGTAGGTGATGCAGGTGGCGGCGGCGCCGCGCAACCCCGCCGATTCGAGCATGCGATAGGGGTACCAGATGAGGCCCCAGATCACGGCCCCCGCCACCAAGCCGGCCGCCGGATAGAACGGGCGCTTGTCTAGCACGGTATAATGGCCCGACCCATCATGCTCTGATGATTCCAGTGTCGATTGACCCGCGCACGGGGGCCTGCGCCGCTGCACCGTTCCCCTTCGAGGCCCGATGAATCCCCGACTCGATAGGCTGCACCCCTACCCCTTCGAGAAGCTGCGCGCCCTGTTCAAAGGCGCGACGCCCAACCCCTCGCTCGCCCCCATCGTGCTGTCTATCGGAGAGCCCAAGCACGCCACGCCGCCGTTCATTTGCGACGCGCTCGCGGACAACTTGGCGGGGCTGTCGCGCTATCCGCTCACCCTCGGCAGCGAATCGCTGCGCCTGGCGATCGCTCGTTGGCTTGCGCGCCGCTTCTCGCTCAAGCCGCTGGATCCGCAAACCCAGGTCGTGCCCACATTGGGCAGCCGCGAAGCGGTGTTCGCGCTGGCGCAAACCGTTATCGACGCAACTCAGCCGTCGCCGCTGGTGGTGTGCCCTAACCCGTTTTACCAGGTATACGAAGGCGCCGCCCTACTCGCGGGTGCGGAGCCGTATTTTATCAACACCACCGCCGAGAACGGCTTGCGCTTCGACGTGACGCAGGTTCCGAGCGAGGTATGGTCGCGCGTACAGCTGATCTACACCTGTTCGCCGGGCAATCCGACCGGCACCGTGATGACGCTCGACGCCTGGGAACGCTTGTTCGCCCTGTCCGAGCGCTACGGCTTCGTCATCGCCGCCGACGAGTGCTACTCCGAGATCTATTTCGACAACGCCAGGCCGCCGCTGGGGGCGATGGAAGCCGCCGTGCAGTTGGGCTACGAGGGCTTCCCGCGGCTGGTCTCGCTCGGCAGCCTATCCAAGCGCTCCAACGTGCCCGGCATGCGTTCGGGCTACGCGGCCGGCGACGCGCAAGTGCTCAAACGCTTTACGCTGTACCGGACCTATCACGGCAGCGCTATGAACCCTGCGGTGCAGGCGGCGAGCGAAGTCGCTTGGCAGGACGAAGCCCACGTGATCGAAAACCGCCGCCTGTACCGCGAGAAGTTCAAGGCTTTCTACGACATCGTGCATCCGGTGTTGCCCCTGACCATGCCCGAGGCGGCGTTCTATTTCTGGATCAAGACGCCGATCGACGACACCGAGTTCGCAGCGCGCCTATATGCGCAAGAAAACGTAACCGTCCTGCCCGGCAGCTATTTGGCGCGCGAGGCGCACGGCGTGAATCCGGGTACGCGGCATGTGCGCGTTGCGCTGGTGTCGAGTGCGAGCGAGTGCATCGAGGCCGCCAATCGCATCAAACGCTTTGTCCTTTCTCTCTAAGGAAATCCCTTCCATGCCCTCGCTACAAGAAATCATCGACAACGCGTTCGAGCGCCGCGGCGAGTTGAACCCCGCCAACGCCCCTAAGGAGGTCAAGGACGCAGTGGCGCAAACGATAGACGCGCTCGATCGCGGCGAGACGCGGGTCGCCCAGAAGGCCGGTGACACGTGGGTAACCAATCAATGGGTGAAGAAAGCCGTGCTGCTGTCGTTTCGCCTGCGTGACAACGAGATCATGCAGGGCGGCTATACCCACTACTACGACAAAGTCGACTCGAAGTTCGCCGATTTCGCCGCGGCCGACTTCCACAAGGGCGGCTATCGTGTCGTGCCGCCCGCGGTTGCGCGGCGCGGCTCGTTCGTCGCCAAGAACGTGGTCCTCATGCCCTCATACGTGAACATCGGCGCCTACGTCGACGAGGGCACCATGGTCGACACTTGGGCCACGGTCGGCTCGTGCGCGCAGATCGGCAAGAACG
>CAZILI010000045.1:0-4901 GCA_964539965.1 uncultured Burkholderiales bacterium
TCGCTTCGCAGAACATACTGCCGCAGGGACTCGACCACCTCCTGATGCGTGTTGGCTGCGACCGCGTCGTAATGAAAATCGTCGTCCGCCATCAGCCGGGCGATCGATGCCATCGTGTCGAGATGCTCCGGTGCCCGCTTCTCCGGACCGAGCAGCAGAAACACACCGACAAATGGATGGGCATGCATCAAATGGTCGGCAAGAAGGCGTCCGAGCCGCTAACTGAGGAGGATTACCTGAAGATCTTTGCCGAAGGCGATCCGACGCACCCAGCCTACCAAAAGACACGCGAGGACTGGAAGAAGATGATCAAGGCGATGGGTATCAAAGAAGGCGGAGGCATGACCAAGGAGCAATGGCAGGACACGACCAATCCGCTGCATCCCTGCCACAAGTTCGGTCGTGGGTAGGCGACGGCAGGTTTCGCCTGGTCTCGTGTGACGGTTCGGCTCGGCCCTCGTGAGCGAGGGCCGAGAGCGAATCGGGCTGGTCCATGCGGATATCCCGTTATTTCTCCCTCGCGCTGGCTATCTCTTTTCTCGTCGCCGGTCAGGTTGGCGCGCGCTCTATTGAAGTAACGCTGGTCTACGGCGGCAATCTCGAGGGCGAACTCGAACCTTGCGGTTGCAGCGCCGAAGGCGATCTCGGCGGCCTGCGCCGTCAGGCGAGCTTGTTGGAGTATTGGCGCGGCGAGCGTCCAGATTTGTTTCTGCTTTCCAGCGGGGGTGCGCTCAGCAGCGCCACGCCGCGCGATCGCCTGAAAAGCGAATACATCCTCAAGGCGCTGGCGGCGCTGCGGTTCGACGCCGTCGGCCTGCAATGGCGCGATCTGGCTTACGGGGCCCGCTTTCTGTCGCAGTCGCCGCTTGCCTGGGTGGCGAGCAACGCGGCCGACCCGGCGGGACTGCCGCGCGAGCGTGTGATCGAGCGCGCCGGCGTGAAGCTCGCCTTCTTTGCCTGGGTGGAGCCGGATCGGTTTGCGCTCGGCGGCGCAATGGAAGCCGAGCATGCCGGCCTTACCGCCGACTCCGGCCCGACCGCAAAGGCGCTGGCGCAGGCCAAGCGTCGAGGTGCGCTGACCGTGCTCAGTACGACCTTGCCGCTGGAGGAAGCGCGCATTCGCTTCCCGTTGCATGAGGTCGACATCTTGTTGATCCGCGCCGCTTTCGAGGTGTACGGTGAGCCGAGCCTGCTAGGGCGCACACTCGTTCTCCAGCCCGGCTCGCGCGGCACGCGCTTGGCGCGACTCGACCTCGAATTCGAGGCAGCGGGGCGGATCTCGTCTTGGCAGCATCGCGTCGTCGCACTATCGCCGGCGATCGCGAATGCGCCGTCGCTGCAGAGCTGGTACGACGAATACAACGCCAAGGCGAAACAAGCCTATCTGGCCTCTGTCGAGGCGAAGAATGCCGCGCGCAGCGCATACAGCCCGTACGCCGGGGCGCAGGCATGCCAAGGCTGTCATGCACAAGCATTTTGGGTTTGGTCGCAGAGCGCGCACGCGAACGCGTACGCTCGCTTACAGCAGGTCGGCAAGGCTTTTGATGCCGACTGCATCGCCTGCCATACGGTAGGCTTCGACACGCCCGGCGGTTTCGTCGATCGCGTCGGCACGCCGGAACTCGCAGGGGTGCAATGCGAGTCCTGTCACGACGCGGCGCGTTCCCACGCCGAGTCAAACGGTGCGCGCCGGGTGCCCACGACCGGCGCATCGCGCTCGCAGATGTGCGCGCAGTGCCATGTGCGCAAACACAGTCCGTCGTTCGATTTGGAGCGATATTGGCAGCGGGTCGCGCACTAGTGGCGCGAGAGCGATCAGCGCCCTACCGCTTCCGGCTTGGGCTCGCGTCGGAGCAACTCCTCCAGCGCTTGCTCGGCGGGGATGTCGTCGTACAACACTTTGCAAACGGCGTTGGTAATGGGCATGTCGACCCCGTGCGCCTGCGCCAACTCGGCGACTTCCCGCGCGGTAGACACGCCCTCGGCGACGTGACCCAAGCGAGCGAGTACCGTGGCGAGTTTGTCACCCTGGGCGAGTTGCAAGCCGACCTGCCGGTTGCGCGAGAGATCGCCCGTGCAGGTGAGCACCAAGTCGCCTAGTCCGGTAAGACCCATGAAGGTCTCGGGCTGACCGCCCAGCTTGACTCCCAGTCGAGTCACCTCGGCGAGTCCGCGCGTGATGAGCGCCGCTCGCGCGTTCATCCCCAAGCCCATACCGTCGCAGATGCCGGCCGCGATCGCCATGACGTTCTTGATCGCTCCGCCGACTTCGACGCCGATCACGTCTACGCTCGAATACACTCGCAGCCTCGTGCTGTGCAGCGCGCGTGCCGTATCGACGGCGAATGGCGCATCGGCGCAAGCGAGGGTAAGCGCGGCAGGCAGGCCGGAGGCGACTTCTTGCGCGAAGCTCGGTCCCGACAACACCGCGCCATGGCCGTGCTCGCCCAGCTCCTCGCGTGCAATTTCGTGCGGCAGCTTACGCGTTCCCGGCTCCAGGCCTTTGCACCCCCACACCACCGGCCGGTGCGGCGCTAGGCGTGCGACTTCGGCGAGCGTCTCACGCAGCGACCGCGTGGGGGTGACGGCGATCGCCAGATCGCTGTCCGTCAGCGCAACTTGGAGATCGTTCGTGAAAACGACCGCGGGGGGAATGGAGTAGCCGGGCAAGTAGCGCGCATTGATCCGCTCGGCGGTCATGCGTTCGACTTGTGCGCGGTCGCGGCCCCACAGTGTCACGCGATGCGCGGCGCACAGCGCGATGCCGAGCGCGGTGCCCCACGCGCCTGCGCCCAAGATCGCGAGCTTCATAGCCCCCAGATTTGCTCGATACGGATGTAGCCGGTCTGGCCGTCGCGATGCCGCACTTTGATCCAGGAACTGGTCGGCGGCTCGGCGAGATCGAGGGCGATGTTTTTCTCGACTCGAAAAACGACCGGAGCATTCTCGCGTGCCGCCTCGCGCACATCCGCGCTGGGCGCAATTACCATGACGGTACGTCGCTCGCTCAAGGCCTTGGCTTCGGCCCAAGACAGCTCTCCGCTCGGGTCGCGCACTTTGAGCCAGTCGCCCTGGCGCGAAATAACCTCCAACGGGTAGTACTGCGTCACGATCGCGATCTTGTTTGCCGTCCCGCTCGGGGCGTCGTACAAAATGGCGGCCGGCGCGCCGACCGAGCGGAACTCGAGCGCTTGCGCGAGCGGCCCCGCGCAACCGAGCGCGATCGTCAGGCAGCGCAGCCAGCGATGGATGCTGCGAGAAAGGCCGTCGCTGGCGCGCACGTCGAAGGTCAATGCGTAAGCGGTTTGTTCTGCTGTTGTTGCGCCAAGGCCTGTTGCTGCTGCTGATAGATCGCTTCGAAGTTGACCGGATTCAGCAGCACCGGCGGGAATCCGGCGCGTGTGACGGTGTCGGAAATGGTTTCGCGCAGGTAAGGGAATAAGATGTTCGGGCAGCCGATGCCGAGCACCGGCTTGATCTCTTCCTGCGAAATATTCTGGATGCGAAAGATGCCGGCTTGGGTGGCCTCGATCAGGAACATGGTCTTTTCCTTGAGCTTGGCCGTCACCGTCATGGTGATGGTGGTTTGAAAGATATTCTCGCTGACATTGTTCGACTCGCAGTGCATCTGCAAGTCGATTTGGGGGTTCTCGCGCTCGAGGTAGATCTGTGGTGCGTGCGGAATTTCCAGCGACAGATCCTTGACGTAGATCTTTTCGATCGCGAATACGGGCTGGGTCGGGGGAGCGTCGGCCATTGGCTTCCTAGTGTGTTGCGGAACCTTCGCGAGGTTCCTTAGCTTGATTGGGCGAGCAGCGGATCGAGCTCACCGGCTTGGTCGAGGGCGGACAGATCGTCGAATCCGCCGACGTGGCGTTCGTTGATGAAGATCTGCGGCACGGTGCGCCGCCCGGTGATTTGCGTCATGACGACGCGTTTGGACGGATCTAGATCGACCCGAATCCGGTCGATGTCGCTTATGCCTTTGCTTTGCAGCAACCGTTCGGCCGCGATGCAGTAGGGGCACGCCGCCGTCAGGTACATGGTTACCTTCGCCACTTAGCCGGCCTTTTCCAGCGGCAAGCTCGCCTGCTGCCACGCCGACAGTCCGCCCTTGAGCTGGTATACGTCGTTGAATCCGAGTTTCTTGAGCGTGCGGCACGCATTGGGTGTGCGCATACCGGAGCGGCAACTCACTATGATGGGCTTGTCCTTGAATTTCTCCAGCTCTTTGGCGCGCTTTCCCAACTCCGACAGCGGGATGTGCTTCGAATTGGGTATGCGCTTGCCGTCGATTTCCGCAGATTCGCGCACATCGAGCAAGACGGCGCCTTTGTGATTCATCAATTGGATGGTTTGCAAAGTGCCGAGTTCGTTGCTGCCTGAGATGAGCTTGCGTATCTCGGGCCAAATCAGGAACCCTCCGCTCAAGATGAGGGCGGCCACGAAGTGTGCGTTGTCGATGAGGAACTTCAAGCGGTTACTACTCCGGAAACGAGCCTCGTAGTTTAGCAGAATCGCCTAGAATACCGTCTTCCTGCGAAACCCTTTGCGACGGTCTGCGTGCAAATGAGAAAACTAGTACTACTGCGCCACGGCGAGAGCATCTGGAACAAGGAAAATCGCTTCACCGGCTGGACCGACGTAGACCTGTCGGAGGCTGGCGTGGAACAGGCGCGCAGCGCCGGACGCCTGCTGCGCGAGCAGGGATACGTGTTCGATCGCGCCTTCGTGTCGGTGTTGAAGCGCGCGATCCGCACGCTCTGGCTGGTGCTCGACGAGATGGATCTGATGTGGATCCCGGTCGAGAACTCTTGGCGCTTGAACGAGCGCCACTACGGCGCGCTGCAGGGCCTCAACAAGGCGGAGATGGCGGCCAAATTCGGCGAGGAGCAAGTGCT
>CAZILI010000045.1:4911-14943 GCA_964539965.1 uncultured Burkholderiales bacterium
CGCTCGTACGATATTCCTCCGCCGCCGCTCGAGCTCGACGACGCGCGCCATCCGGGCCGAGACCCGCGCTACGGCGCGCTCAAGCCCGCTGAGTTGCCGACTACGGAGTGTCTGAAGGACACAGTGGCCCGCTTTCTGCCGTATTGGCATGCATCGATCGCCCCGCGCCTGGCCGCCGGCGAGCGCGCAATCATTGCGGCCCATGGCAATTCGTTGCGCGCGCTCATCAAGTACTTCGACTACATCAGCGACACCGACATCGTGGGTCTCAACATTCCGACCGGCATTCCGCTGGTGTACGAGTTGGACGACGCGTTGAAGCCGCTGCGTCACTACTACTTGGGAGACCCCGACGCGGTGGCGCGGGCGACCGCGGCGGTGGCCAATCAAGGCAAGGCGCGCTAGCTTTGCGCCTTCTGGCGGTGTTGTCGCTGCTGCTCGGGCTTGCGGCGGCGCACGCCGCACCGCAAGACGAACTCGCCGAGCTGCGCGAGCGGATTGCCGAGCTCAAGCGCGAACTCAAGCAAGCCGAGCAGTCCAAAGACCACGCCGCCGACGCCCTCGGGGAGTCCGAGCAGGCGATCAGTGACATCAACCGCAAGTTGCATCAACTGGCCGCGCGGCTGCGCGTGGCGCAAGGCGAGTTGCGAGAACTGAGTGCGCGCAGCGAGGCGGTGCGCACGAGTCTCGTCAAGCATCGAGTCGCCCTGGAGCGCATCGTGCGCGCACGTCATGCGCAGCCGGGTAGTGACTCGGCCCTGCAGATCATTCTGAGCGGGAAGGACCCGGGCGCGATCCAGCGCAGCCTCACTTACTATGGCCACATCGCGCGGGCGCGCGCCGAACTGATCGAAGAAACCCGCCAAGAACTCACCAAGCTCGACGGCCTGACGCAATCCAGCAAGCGCAAAGCCGCCGAGTTGGCCGAGATCGAGTCGGAACAGGAAAGCGAGCGTGGGCGCCTGCGTGTCGAGCGCGATCGCCGCAAGGCGGTGCTGGTTGAAGTCGCCGCCGACGTCGAGCGCCAGCGCAAAGAGATGTCCAGCCTAAGGCGCAACGAGGCGCGCTTGACCCGCGTGGTGGAGGAACTGGCCAAGTTACTCGCGCGCCGACAAGCGCAACGGCGTGACGCCGAGCGGCGTGCCGCCGCAGCGCGCCGGCATGAGACGGAGCGCGCCGCCGCGCGCAGCCATACCCCCCGGGTCGCACCCTCCCCTCCGAGGGAGTCGGCGAGTACGGAAGGAGGGGAATTCTCACGGCTCAAGGGTCGCCTGCGCATGCCCGCGCAAGGGGAACTTCGCGGGCGCTTCGGCAGTCCACCGAAGGATGCCGGCATCAGCGGCAACGGGTTGTTCATCAGTGCCGCCGAGGGGACGCCGGCGCATGCAGTGGCGTCCGGCCGGGTCGTATTCGCCGAGTGGCTGCGCGGTTTCGGCAACCTCATCATCCTCGACCACGGCGACAGCTTCATGAGCGTATACGGAAACAATGACAGCTTGCTCAAGCAGGTAGGCGATGCGGCGGGCGCCGGCGAGGCGATTGCCGTGGTGGGCAACAGCGGCGGAAACGCGCAAACGGGGTTATACTTTGAGCTCCGCTATAAGGGAAAACCGATCGATCCCCTTGCTTGGCTGGCGAGGTGAGGCGGCTTTCCGCTAGCGAGTCGACGGAGGGCGTTGCGATGGGCGGTAAACTACAAAAGGTCGGCCTGGTTCTTATCGGCGCCGTGATCGGCGTGCTGCTGAGCCTGCATTACTCCGCCGTAGCGGACAAGCAAACGCCAGTTCCGCTGCCCGTCGAAGAGTTGCGCATCTTCAGCGAGATCTTCGGCCGTATCAAGAGCGACTACGTCGAGAACGTCGAAGACAAAAAGCTCATCAAGGAGGCCATCAACGGGATGGTGTCCGGCCTGGACCCCCATTCCGCCTATCTCGATCAGGACGCGTTCAAAGAACTGCAAGTCGGCACCCAAGGCGAATTCGGCGGGCTGGGTATCGAAGTCGGGATGGAGGAAGGCTTCGTGAAGGTCGTTGCCCCCATCGACGACACGCCGGCGGCCAAGGCCGGCCTCAAGACGGGCGACTTGATCATCAAGCTCGACGACACCGCGGTGAAGGGACTTACCCTCAACGACGCCGTGAAGCGCATGCGCGGCAAGCCGGGCACCGATATTCGCCTGACCGTCTTGCGCAAGGGTGAAACCAAGCCGCTGCAGTTTACTTTGACCCGCGCCGTCATCAAGGTGCGCAGCGTCAAGGTCAAGGAAACCGAGCCGGGGTATGCGTCGATCCGCATTACCCAGTTCCAAGAGCATACCGGGGAAAATCTCGCCACGGCGATCCAAGATCTGTACAAAAAGAACCCTGCGGGTTTGAAAGGCCTGGTATTAGACCTGCGCAACGACCCGGGCGGCCTCCTCAACTCCGCGGTCGCGGTATCGGCGGCCTTCCTTCCCCCGGAAGTGCTGGTGGTCTACACCGAGGGACGCACCGACGACGCCAAGATGCGCTTGACCGCGAGCAAGGAGAACTACCTGCGCGGGGCCTTCCGCGACGATTTCATCGCCAAGCTGCCGGCCGAAGTCAAGAAGGTCCCGCTGGTCGTGCTGGTCAACGGCGGTTCGGCGTCGGCGTCCGAGATCGTCGCAGGCGCGCTGCAAGATCACAAGCGCGCAACCGTTATGGGCACACAGACCTTCGGCAAGGGCTCGGTGCAGACCATCGTGCCGCTCGCCAACAACACCGCCGTCAAGCTCACTACCGCGCGTTATTTCACGCCCAACGGCCGGTCTATCCAGGCCAAGGGTATCGTGCCGGATATCGCGGTAGAGGATCCGAACAATCCGAACGAGGGCGTGGGGATACGCGAGGCGGACCTAGAGCGCCATCTCGGCAACCCGACCGACAAGCCCGAAGAAGGGAAGGCGCAAGCCAAGCCCGAGGGCAAGAGCGAGTCCAAACCGGCCGACCAAACCGCCAAGGCCGAGCCCAAGAGTGCCGCCGCCAAGGCGGAAGGTGACAAGGACAAGCCGGAGGGCGAGAAAGAAGACTTCCAGCTCACGCAGGCGATGAATCACCTGAAGGGCTTGCCGGTCATGTCCAAGGTCCAATAGCACCCTATACCGGTCCGTCCTTCTCGCGGCTCGCCCGCAACTCGCCGGGCGAGTGCGCCCACTACCGGGTTTCCACTCCGGGATGAACGATCAACAATTGCTGCGCTACAGCCGGCACATCCTGTTGCCGGAGATCGGTATCGAAGGCCAAGAGAAGTTCACCCGAGCGCATGCACTGGTCATCGGCGCCGGCGGCTTGGGCTCGCCGGTGGCGCTCTATCTGGCGGCAAGCGGTATCGGCAGGATTACCATTTGCGACGGCGATACGGCGGATCTCACCAATCTGCAGCGCCAGATCGTCCACCGAACCGACTCGATCGGGGTCAACAAGGCGCTTTCCGCGCGCCGCACCCTTGCTTCCATCAATCCCGAGGTCGAAGTCATCGCCTTGCCGCAGCGTGTCGACGATGCCCGACTCGCGGCGCTAGTGGCGCAGGCCGACGTCGTGCTCGATTGCTGCGATAATTTCGTCACACGTCACGCGGTCAATCGCGCTTGCGTGCGCCACGCCAAGCCGCTGGTTTCTGGCGCGGGCGTGCGCTTCGACGGCCAAGTTGCGGTGTTCGACCAGCGCAGCGCGGCCAGTCCTTGCTACAACTGCCTGTTCTCGGACCGGAGCGAGTTCGAGGAAACGCGCTGCGCGGTGATGGGCGTGTTTGCGCCGCTGGTCGGCATCATCGGCGCGGTTCAGGCGGCCGAAGCGCTAAAGCTAGTCGCCGGAGTCGGTAACAGCCTGAACGGGCGTTTCTTGATGCTCGACGCGCTCGACATGCAGTGGCACTCGGTGAAACTGCACAAGGATCCCGACTGCAGGGTCTGTGTGCATAGACAGTTCGACGCTGAGCCCGCCGAGCGGAGTTGCGCCTAGCCTGCGCTGCGCGAGCTCAACGACGCCGGCTCAGCCGCGCGCCGCGAGGCTGTCCAGCGACCAGCGGGGACGTACCGAAAAGGCGCCCGCCGTCGTGCCGCTGGTAGCCGCGTATTTGAGCGCCAGCGCGCCCGCGAGCGCGATCATGGCGCCGTTGTCTGTGCATAGCGCCAGCGGCGGATAGTAGGTCTCGATCCCGTCGCGGGCGGCCTGTAGCGCGAGCACTTCCCGTAATTGCCGATTCGCCCCGACACCTCCCGCCACGACGAGCCTGCGCTCGCCGGAAGCCTGCGCAGCAGCGATCGCCTTCGCGACCAGCACTTCTACGATCGCCGCCTGGAAACTCGCCGCGAGATCCGCCCGATCAGCCGGCTCGAAGCCGGGCTTGCCGGCGACCGTGGCGACCGCGGTTTTGAGGCCGCTGAAGCTGAAGTTGAAGTCCCCGCTGGCGAGCATGGGCCGCGGTAGGCTGTAGCGGGTAGGCACGCCGGAGCGAGCAAGCTCGGCCAAGGCCGGTCCGCCCGGGTAGGGCAGGCCGAGCAGCTTCGCCGTCTTGTCGAAGGCCTCGCCTGCTGCGTCGTCGACGGTCTCGCCGAGCAATTCGTAGTCGCCGAATCCGCGTACCCGCAGCAGCTCGGTGTGGCCGCCCGAGACCAATAGCGCGACGAAGGGAAACTCGGGCTTCGGTTCCGCCAGCAGTGGTGAAAGCAGATGGCCTTCCATGTGATGCACTGCCAGGACGGGAACCTCCAGCGCAGCGCCGAGCCCTTGAGCGACGCTGGAGCCGACCAGCAGTGCGCCCGCCAGCCCTGGACCTTGCGTATAGGCAATCGCACCCACTTCGCGCAAAGCCCTGCCGGTTTGCGCGAACAGGCAATCCATCAACGGCAGCAGCCGGCGGATGTGGTCGCGTGAGGCCAGTTCCGGTACGACGCCGCCGTACTCGCCGTGCAGGGCGATTTGAGAGTGCAGCACATGTCCGAGCAAGCGCTCGGCCGCGCAGTCATATAGCGCGACGCCGGTTTCGTCGCATGAGGTTTCGACGCCGAGAACGAGCAGGGCGCCTGCAGAAGTGTTCAAAATCTCGCCAAAATCGGAGGGGGTAGGCCGGCGTGGCTCGGCTTTTCCCTGTGATATGCAACTGGTATACTACCGCGCTTTCCTTTGCAAACCTCATCGCACAGTTCGAAAAGGAGTTTCATGCCGACAGTACGTGTGAAAGAGAACGAACCCTTTGATGTAGCGCTTCGCCGCTTCAAGCGCGCCGTCGAAAAGACGGGGTTGTTGACCGAACTCAGGGCGCGCGAATTCTACGAAAAGCCCACCGAAGAGCGCAAACGCAAGCTCGCCGCGGCCATCAAGCGCCGCTACAAGCGACTGCGCAGCCAGATGCTTCCGCCCAAGATGTACTGATCGGCCTCGGCGGAACGCGAGTCAAGTGCACGAGACGAAGAAAAGCAGGAGAGGGTCGCTCTCCCGCCTCAGGACTTAGTACCGAAAATCGATTATCCGAGCGTGACCGGCAAGAACAGCCGCGAGCCGTCACGTTCCACCAACAGCGCCGCGCGCTTGCCGGCCGCCGAGTCGACCAGACGCTTTAGCTCGCTCGCGTCGGTAACCGGCTTGTTGTTAAAACTCAAGATGACATCCCCGCGTCGAATGCCGGCCTTGGCCGCAGGGCCGCTCGACTGCTCGACCACGACACCGCCTTTCTCGCCGAGTTTCTGTCGTTCCTGCTCGGTGAGATCGCGCACCACCACTCCAAGCTTCTGCGGCGGCGCCGACTCGCTCGCGCTGGCGACGGTATCGCTCGGCAGCTCCGCCAACACCAGACTGACTTCCTTCTTCGCGCCGCTGCGCCATATTTCGAGTTTGGCGGTTTGACCCGGTTTCATCTCGCCGATGAAGCGCGAGGCATCTCCAGCCTTCGCGACCGGCTTGCCGTCGACCTTGAGGATCACGTCACCGGGCTGTAGGCCGGCGGCCGCGGCAGGGGCCGACTTGTCGACCGAGTTGACCAGCGCGCCTTCGGCTTTGGCCATGCCGAACGAATCGGCCAGCTCTTTGCTGACGTCTTGAATGACGACCCCGATGCGTCCGCGCGTAACCTTGCCGTGCAGTTGCAGCTCTTCCTTCACCTTCATGGCCACGTCGATCGGAATGGCGAACGACAGGCCCATGAAGCCGCCCGTGCGGCTGTAAATCTGAGAGTTGATGCCGATGACTTCGCCGTTCAGGTTAAACAGCGGGCCGCCCGAATTGCCTGGATTCACCGCCACGTCGGTCTGGATGAACGGCACGTAAGAATCGTGCGGCAAGGAGCGCGACTTGGCGCTCACGATGCCTGCGGTCACCGTGTGGTCTAGCCCGAACGGGGCACCGATCGCGGCTACCCATTCGCCCACCTTGGTCTTGCTCGGGTCGCCGATCTTCACCGCGGTGAGATTGCTTGCGTCAATTTTCAGTAGCGCCACGTCGGTCCGCTTGTCGAGGCCGATCACCTTCGCTTTGAACTCGCGCTCGTCCTCCAACGTGACGATGAGTTCGTCGGCTCCGTCGACCACGTGCGCATTGGTCAACACGTAGCCGTCGGGTGTGATGACGAAACCCGATCCGATGCCTTGTGCCGGCGGTCCATCCGGCGCGCCGCGAAACGGCATGCGCGGCATGCCCGGAGGCAGCGGGTCGGAGAACGGCGAGTCGGCCTCGCCCGCAGAGACAGTATTCTTGCTGGTGCGGATGTTGACCACCGCAGGCGCCACGCGCTCTACCAGGTCGCTGAAATTCGGCAGCAGCGCTTGCCCTTGTGCAGCCTGTGTCGGCGTCGCCGCGTGCGCGCTCGGGCTGAGCGTCGGATGTAGCGCTCCGTAGGTAAGTGCGAGCGCGGCGGCGATTGCCGTGAAGGTCGCGCCACGCATGATGAGCCTGGTCTGCATGGGTATCATGCTCCTTTTTTCATGGGTCGAACCGATACGATCGGTTAGACACGCTGCGCGGGTTTAGTTCCCTAGCGCTCGGGCCAGTTGCCGCGCGGCGCGGGCGCCTTCCGCCGCGCCGCCTTCCATGAATCCTTGAAACTCGGTCGAGGTGTGCTCACCGCAAAACCACACGCCCCCTTGACGGGCTTTTTCGTAGCCGCCGAACGCCGTGTACTGCCCGACCCGATAGTAGGAGTAGGAGCAGCGTGCGAACGGATGCAAATGCCAGAGCGACTGGGTCGCTCTACCGTTCCACGCGCCGCTGAGTCCGGGGTAGACCGGCTCGATCTGATTCAGGCCGCGCCTCGCATCGGCGAGGGCGAGCGGATCCCGCGCCATGGCAAACACTCGTCGGGTAAACGCGGCGTCCGCTTGGCTGCCGCCCTGAAACAAGGTCAGAATGCCCGCCGCTCCCGCTTGCGCGCGCGAGGTCTCCCACGATGCCTGGTAGCCGGTATCGGCGTAGCTCGAACCGCTGCTGATCCGCGGCCAGGGTCCGGGGCGGTTCCACAGCCGGGCGCCGAACTGCAACTGCAGCTTGGCATTGCGGCCGCGTCCCAACTCGCGAATCGCTTGTTGCTTGAGTCGGTTGAAGCTGGCGCGAGCGAAATCCAATTCGCGCAACACGGCGAACGGCAACGCTAGCACGACACGGTCGGCCGTCACTTCGCGCGCGCGATGACCCTCATCGAAGGTCAAGCGATAGGCGCCGTGCGGGGTTTGCTGGATACGCACAAGGCGCATGCCGAAGCGCAAGCTTTCGTCGGCGCCGATGTGGCGGGCGATGGCTTGCGGCAGAAGGTCGTTGCCGCCGCGGATGTGGCCGGCTTCGTCCGATTCACCGAAAACGACCAGCGTTTGTCCGCTCTCGTCGGGCTGAAACCCGAGCAAGTAAAGCAAGTTGAGCGCGGATTGATCGGCCGTATCCGCCGCGTACTCGATGGCATAGGCGGTGTCGAGCAGTTGTCCGAGCGGACTACTGTGACCACCCGGCACCTTGCTCTCGATCCAGTCGTAAACGCTAAGCCGGTCGAGCGCTTGAGCCTCGCTGGTAAAGGAATTGAAGGAAGTCGGAAACGGGGCCGATTCGAGGTCTCGCATGAGCGCCGCGAAGATCTGCGAGAAATCTCGATCCGACTGGCCACGCGCGTAGTAGCGGCCGAAAAAGTGGTAGGTGTCCTCCGCGCCGTTCGGCTGCGCGCCCAGAAGATCGTCTACCTCGAGCCCGAAGCGAACGGCTAGCGCACGCATGGTCTCATGTCCGCTGTCGATCAATTCGCCGCCCCATTCGCTCACCTGCGAGTCGTCCCAGTAGCCGTTTCGGTTCGAGCGCATGCGTCCGCCCACGCGGCGCGAGGCCTCGTACACCGTGGCTCGAAAGCCGCGGTCGCGCAGTTTAAGGGCGCAAGTGAGGCCAGCGATGCCCGCACCGACGATGGCGATCTTAGGCTGATGCCTGGCAAGCGCGAGTTGCGGCAGAGCCAGCCCGAGCGCACCCGCCGCGCTCGCGGCGAGCATGCGCCGACGACCGGGTTGCGCGAGATTGCTCTCGCAGTCGAGTGTCATGCTCGCTGCCTCGCGCCGTTCGCGCAGCGCCTCCAGGGTGCAGCCGAGCCGGTGCGCTAAGCGATGCTCGCGCGCGAGCCGTCTCAGCATCCGCATGAGTGGAGTCTTGGCCATGTACGTTCTCCCTTGGAGTTATTGATGTTCTGCCGTCGTCGGCGCGCCGCCGCCGCGGTCCTCGGCATTGTGTCGCTAAGGTAGCGCAGAACTCTGGAGCGCGCTTGCGACGGGCCGGATGCCCAATCAAAAGGCAATACACTAGAATCGGCGCATGATCGTGATCCTCATGGGCGTGACCGGGGTCGGCAAGACCACGGTGGGCAAGCTGCTGGCCGAAGCGCGCGCTGCGACGTTCTACGATGCCGACGACTACCATCCGCCGGCGAATGTGGCCAAGATGCGGGCGGGCATTCCGCTCGACGACGCGGATCGCTGGCCTTGGCTGGACCGCCTGAATCAACTCCTGCGCAGCGCCCACGCGCGCGGCGAGCAGGTCGTGCTCGCTTGTTCGGCCCTGAAGGAAGCCTATCGACAGCGCCTTGCGCGCGATTGCGAGGATGTGCACTTCGTCTGGCTACGCGGTGAGCGCGAGTTGATCCAAGCGCGGTTGGCGGCGCGCAAGGGCCATTACATGAACCCGGCGTTGCTCGACTCGCAGTTTGCGACCTTGGAATTGCCGGCCGCGGCGATTGCCGTCGATGTCAGCGCCGCGCCGCCCGATATCGTGCGAGAGATTTGTCGCGCGCTAGCGCAAGCAGTTTGATCGCTATGTCAGGATGATCGTGCCGCTCGGTGCCGTCAGCTCGGCGCGAAGCTCTATGGGTTCGCCATGACGGAGCAAGAGCGCTTCGGCCAAGCCTAACGCCGACAGTGCGTTGGTGATTCGAGGCGACTCAGGATGGGTCGCGCTCAGTCCCCGCAGTCGGCAACCGCAATCGGGCAGGCGTTGCGATGGGTGAAACGGCACGTCCCATTGGATCAAGATCGGTAGTACGCCATGTGCGGGCGGCAGGCCGTCCGGCGCGATGGTAATGCGCCAGCGGAACTCGCCACGACTCATGGCGTGGATGGATCCGGGATCGATGGGACAAGCGAGCCGGCTCGCCGCGATGTCCGAACAGCGCGCCACCCAGCCGAGCAAGCCCGGGCCGCGCGCGAGGCGCTCCGTTATTGTCTCGTCATCCAATCCGAACCAGCGCGCTTGCGAAGGTTTCTGCCCCTCGGGATCGACGGCCAAGATCTCGAGATAGCAGCCCTCGCCGAGGCCGAGCAGCGCGTTGTGCGTGCCCATACGCGCGTGCTTTCCACCCGCAGTGGGCGTGACGCCGAAACGGCGCTCGACGAACGCGATGCCCTGGGCCAGGGTTTGCGCGCCGAGCACGAGATGATCGAATTGGGCCACAGTCATACTGGTAAAAGTATAGGGTCTCTTTACTAGTCCAGATCCCGGCTGAAGCTACATACTCCCCGGTAGTATCTAGGGAACCTCTGAACAACCTACGTGATTGACG